>CAYLZA010000100.1:0-7815 GCA_964387575.1 uncultured Spirochaetales bacterium
ATCGGCAAAACGACATTGCTGAGAATCATCGCAGGGTTGATTGTGCCCGAAAAATGGATCGTTCATCGCCCGTCAACATCCGGATTCGTATTTCAGGACGACCGGTTGCTTCCATGGCGGACTAATGCAGACAACGTCGGCGTCGGGCTAAGATATCAGGGGCATGAGAGGAAATCGGTGCTCGCGTTTTCCGTGACGATGATCGCCGATGTGGGGCTATCGGGGAGAGAGCTCGATTATCCCGATGAGCTTTCCGGGGGTATGAAAAAACGGTTGGCTTTTGCCCGATGCTTTGGCAGTCTTCCCAATGTCATTTTGATGGACGAGCCGTTCGCTGGGCTCCACAGAGAGGCGAGGGCGGCTTTGTGGAAGCACTTCGAGCTTCTCGTTCGGGCGCATCCGGTGCCGGCGATCATCGTTACGCACTTCCCCGAAGAAGTTCCTGATACGCTTGGCGCGGACTACTATCGCCTCGAAGGCTCACCCGCAGTGCTTATTCGTGAAAAAAATCACGAATAAGCACTCAAAATATCGTGAAATCGCGAAAGTTTTCTCGATAAATTATTGACACTCGGCTCACGATATTTTAAGTTTCTAATCGAGAAATAATTCACGAAAAGGCGCATAATTTTTAGTAAGACATGAGGGGAGGATGATGAGCACGGTCGTTTCAGAACCAAAATACCACGAGGTTCTCGAGAAATATCCAAAATCACGAGAGCATTTGATTCCCATACTCCAGGATATGCAGGAATTCGAGGGATTCTTGTCTCGAGACGGTATTTTTGCGGTAGCGGATTATCTCGGGCTGCCGGAATCAAAAATCTACGGCGTAGCAACGTTTTACAACCAGTTCAAGCTTTCTCAGCCGGGTAAATACCAGATTCTCATCTGCAGAGGAACGGCATGTCACGTAAAAGGTTCATTGAACTTGCTCGAAACCTTGTCAACCGAGCTCGGTATCGAATCGGGCGAAACCACCAAAGACGGGCTTTTTACACTCGATGAAGTGGCGTGTGTCGGCGCGTGTTCTATCGCCCCGGTCATTACGATTAACGGAGAATTTTACGGCCGTCTTACGAAGAAGAAACTCATCAAGCTGCTCGAAGAGTTAAAGGCGAAGGAGCAAAACGATGCATAAGGTCATTGTCGGGATGGGCACCTGCGGTCTCGCTTCGGGTGCAGGGAAGGTAAATAGCGCTGTAGAAAAGTGGGCGGAGGCCCACGATGATACTATCGAAATCGTTCCGACCGGATGCCTCGGGTATTGTCAGGTCGAGCCCATAATGGACGTTTTTACAAAAGAGGGGCATCGATTGTCCTTCGAATCGGTTACTCCGGAAGATACCGGCTTTATCCTCGATGAAGTCCTGGTCAAAAACAATTTCAATATCGATGGCTTGCTCGGACAGCATGTAAATGGACGGACACCGCTTTCGAATGTACCGCGTATCGAAGAACATCCATTTTTTAAAAAACAGCTGAAATATGTGTTGCGTAATTGCGGAATCATCAATCCCGAATCGTTATCCGAATATCGTGTGCACGGTGGTTTCAAGGGGTTGGAACGGGCGATGTCTCTCGGACGAAAAACAGTTATCGACGAGCTTGCAAAGTCGGGGCTTCGCGGCCGTGGCGGTGGCGGCTTCCCGACTGCCAAGAAGTGGAAAATGGTGTACAACCGCCCGGAGAAAACAAAATATATCATCTGTAACGCCGACGAAGGCGATCCCGGCGCGTTTATGGACCGGTCATTGCTCGAGGGCGACCCCTTTGATGTAATCGAAGGAATCATGATCGGAGCGTTCGCAACCGGTGCAACCGAAGGAATTATCTATTGCAGAGCCGAATATCCGCTGGCGATCGAGCGGCTGGGCAAGGCGATCGAGGCGCTCAAGGAAGAGGGGCTTCTCGAAAAGCCGCTGAATAAAGAGGGATTTATGTTTTCGCTTCGAATAAAAAAGGGCGCCGGAGCATTCGTCTGCGGTGAGGAAACGGCATTGATCGCGTCGATCGAAGGGAAGCGGGGCATGCCCAGGCCTCGGCCCCCATATCCGGCGACGTCGGGGCTGTTCGGGCAACCGACGGTAATCAGCAACGTCGAAACCTTTGCAAATGTGCCACACATCATCCGCGACGGGGCCGGGCAATTTGCGAGTATCGGAACCGAGACTTCAAAGGGCACGAAGGTTTTTGCGCTTGCCGGAAAGGTTAAAAATACCGGGCTCGTGGAAGTACCGATGGGAACTACACTCCGGGAAATCATATTCGATGTCGGTGGTGGAATAATCGACGACAAAGCCTTCAAAGCAGCTCAGATCGGCGGGCCTGCGGGAGGTTGTGTTCCCGATGAGCATCTCGACATTCAAATCGATTATGAGTCTTTGAAGAGCGTAGATGCCATGATGGGTTCCGGTGGTCTGGTGGTTATGGATGAAGAGACCTGCATGGTCGACGTAGCCAAATACTTCCTGTCGTTTATTACCAACGAGTCGTGCGGTAAGTGTATTCCGTGCCGGGAAGGGACGCAGAGGATGTATGAGATCTTCGAGAAGATCGTATCGTCGTATTCTAAAATGCAGAGCGAGGAAGAGAACCTTATTCGATTCAATATGGTGATAAATCTCGAAAACCTGGCGAACGTAATCAGGGAAACATCGTTGTGTGGTCTAGGACGTGGTGCACCGAACCCGGTGATATCGACACTCAGGTTTTTCCGGGACGAATACGACGCGCACATATACGATCGAAAATGCCCAGCAAAACAGTGCAAAGGATTGCTGACATATGCAATCGATACCGATGCATGTCGAGGCTGTACGTTGTGCATCAAAAACTGCCCCTCGGGCGCGATAGTCGGTGAGGCGAAGAAAGCACACTATATTGTTGATGAAAAGTGTATACGGTGCGGCAGATGTCTCGAAGTATGTCGATTCGACGCCGTTAAGGTGAGTTAGAGAGGTACCAAAGATGACGTTGGAGATAAACGGACGAAAAGTAGAAGTAGATGAGGGAGCGACGATTCTCGAAGCCGCGGCAAAAGCCGGTGAAAAGATACCGACGCTCTGTCATATAAAAGGCTTGTCCCCGAGCGGTGCATGTCGTATGTGTATCGTAGAAGTGGAAGGACGAAGAGGATTGATACCTTCCTGTTCGTTTCCTGCCGAAGAGGGGATGAAAGTCAATACACGTAATCCTGAAGTATTGAATGCGCGACGCACGATTGTAGAGCTTCTTCTGGCAAGTCATCCGTTTGAATGCCTGACCTGCAACAGAAACATGCAGTGTGAGCTACAGGATCTTGCTGCCGAATACGAGATCGATCAGATCCCTTTCAAAGGAAAATCGCGTCATCATTATACCGATTTTTCGTCGCCTTCCATAACACGGAATCCGAACAAGTGTATTCTCTGTGGACGTTGTGTTCGTGTGTGTGAGGAAGTCCAGGATGTGTCGGCAATTGATTTTACCAGGCGCGGATTCGATACGATGGTACTTCCCGCACTCGAGTGGGACCTGAATGAAACCGAATGCGTAAACTGCGGTCAGTGCGTTATCGCCTGTCCCACCGGTGCGCTTCATGAAGCTTCGGATGTGGAAAAAGTGGTGCAAACGCTTCACGAGGGGAAGAAGCTCATGGTGGCTCAGACGGCTCCGGCTATTCGCGTATCCCTTGGTGAGTTCTACGGCCTCGACGTCGGAGAAAACGTTACCGGTAAAATCGCCGCCGGATTGCGACGTGTGGGCTTTGGACGCGTCTTCGATACCGATTTCACCGCGGATCTGACGATCGTCGAAGAGGGAAACGAGCTGGTTGAACGACTGCAAAACGGTGGACCACTCCCGATGTTTACTTCCTGTTGTCCCGGGTGGATCAAATATGTCGAGCACAATGTGCCGGAGATCATCCCGAATATATCCAGCTGTAAGTCGCCACAGCAGATGATGGGGGCTTTGATAAAGAGCTATCTCTCCGAGCAGGAAGGGGTTGCTCCCGAAGACATTTTCGTGGTTTCGGTGATGCCCTGCACCGCCAAGAAGTCCGAGGCGGTTCGCCCCGAGTTTACACGGAATGGTGCTCAGGACGTCGATGCCGTTCTTACCACTCGCGAGTTTTCGCGCCTTCTGAATCGATTCGGAATTGTGTTCAACCAACTCGAGGAAGAGGAGTTTGATTCGGCTCTCGGCACCACGTCGGGGTCGGGTGATATCTTTGCAGCCTCGGGCGGTGTCATGGAATCGGCTCTTCGCACCGCGTATAACCTCATAACCGACAAGGATCTTCCGAAACTCGAATTCGAAGCGGTTCGCGGTTTCGACGGATTAAAGGAAGCGTCGGTCGATATAGACGGGACGGAAGTGAAAGTCGCCGTGGCCAACACGCTGAGACAGGCGCTGGAGCTTGTCGAGAAAATCCAGGCGGGAGATGTCGATTATCACTTCGTCGAAGTAATGGCGTGCCCCGGTGGCTGCGTCGGGGGAGGCGGACAGATGTATGGATTCGACTCCGACAGGATACGTAAACGAATAGCTGCAATATACGAGCTCGATAAGACTCGGCCGATACGACAATCGTACAAGAATACGAAGATTACCGAATTGTACGAAAACTATCTCGAGAAGCCAGGCTCGCATCGGTCACACGAATTGCTTCACACGAGCTATACCGCAAGAGACGGGAGGGCATAGTCGCACGATGTCTTCTTCGGTGTACACGGTAGGAGAGGAATGCAAGAAATGCTACTCCTGCGTTCGCGCTTGCCCAACTAAGGCTATTGAAGTGCACTCGGGGCAGGCCGAAATTCGCGAGGAGCTCTGCATCGCATGCGGTTACTGCGTAAATATGTGCTCACAAAATGCGAAACGCGTCCGATCCTCCGTGTCAGCTGTACTCGATTTATTGAACACCACACCGGAGGGGCATCGTGTGGCGATGCTCGCTCCCTCCTTCCCGGCGGCCTTTCTCGAGGTGAAGCCTGAGCAAGTCGTCGGGGCTCTCAAAGCGGCCGGATTCGATGGTGTGTATGAAGTGGCGTTCGGAGCCGATCTCGTCTCCTATCAGTACTACACGAAGTATAAGCAGCTCATGGAGAGCGACGAGGGAGAGTTCATCATAAGCTCCCCGTGTCCGGCGATCGTGAGTTTTGTCGAAAAAATACACCCGGAGCTCGTTCCCCACCTCGCCGACATCTATTCTCCGATGGAGGCGATGGCCGCGGCTATTCGTGAGCTGCACGACCGGGATGCACGAATCGTGTTTATCGGCCCGTGTGTTGCAAAAAAAGACGAGGCAAAACGAGACGATCTGGTTGATCAGGTATTGACCTACGACGAAATGCTCGAGCTTATCAAAATAAAATCAATCGACTTACACGAAGCTTCCCGTGACGACTTCGACGAACCGCACGCGAATCTCGGAAGACTCTATCCGGTAACCGGCGGTTTACTCAAAGCGGCTTCTATCGATTCAGACATGCTGGTGAGTCCGGTGTTTGTCGTGGAAGGGGCCGAAAGAGTTTCAGATATCCTCAACGTTCTCCAACACAAGGTCAAGAATGGAATTCCGGTTACCAATAAGTTTTTTGACCTGCTCTTCTGCGAAGGATGCATTGCAGGACCGGTTATGCCGAACGAACTGACGTTCTACGAAAGACGACGGTATATCATAGAATATATGAAGAACCGTCCGTTGATCGAAGATATCGGGATATGGGCCGAACATCGGCACGAATATACGAGAATCGATCTGTCAAAGTCGTTCTGCCCTTCAAAAACCGAGCTCTCGATGCCGACCGAGGAAGAGATCAAGGAGATCCTTGCAAAAACCAACAAATACAGCAAGGCAGACGAGCTCAATTGTCGTGCCTGTGGCTACAATTCGTGTCGCGAGAAGGCAATTGCCGTGTATCGAGGGACTGCGGAAGTCGAAATGTGTTTGCCGTATCTGATCAGTCAGCTCGAAAGCGTTATCTCGGATCTCAAGAGCAATCAAATCAAATTGATCCAGGCGGAAAAGCTCGCTTCGATGGGCCAAATGGCTGCCGGTATTGCTCACGAAATAAACAATCCCTTGGGGATTGTATTGATGTATGCGCACCTGCTCAAAGAGGAGTTGGATGTGCAGGCGGAATCGGGCGAAGATGTAGATATCATTATTCGCGAGGCTGAACGAACTCGTAAAATCGTCCAGGGTATTCTCAACTTTTCCAGAAAAGAAAAGATCGAGCGAACGGAAACCGATATCAATAAGCTTGTGCGAAGTGCGGCCGACGCAATTGCCAATGTGAACGGCTCGTCAAAAATAGAGATCATTCTCGACCTGGACGAGGATATGGACGTTCATTTTGTAGATGAGCACCAGCTTAGACAAGTGTTTGATAATATATTGAAAAATGCGGTAGAATTCATGCCTGATGGCGGAACTATATCGATTACGACGAACGAAGGTGCCGGTGAGTTTTATGTAAAAATCGCGGATACGGGTCCGGGGATTCCATCGGAGAATCTTTCGCAGATGTTTTCGCCGTTTTTTACGACCAAGCCCGTCGGGAAAGGGACGGGCCTCGGACTTTCGGTATGTTACGGCATAGTCAAAATGCATGGAGGATCAATCCAGGCCGGGAACAATCCCGACGGGGGAGCTTTTTTTGAAATCAAGATAAAACATTCGGATACGGAGGAAAATGGTGTCACGAATTCTCATAGTTGACGATGATGAAGACCTTTTGCAGAGCCAGAGCTTGTTATTGAAATCCCGCGGGTATGAAGTCGAAACCGCGAGCGATGTAGAGAAGGCAATAGAGAAAGTACGCGAAATAAAACCCGATTTGATTCTCGCGGATATAATGATGGAACACTACGACACGGGCTTTGTTTTTTGTAAGAAAGCACGGGACGTCGAGGGAATGAGTAATGTGCCTATACTCATGCAAACGTCGGCATCGAAAAAGGTCGGATTTACGTTCGAGTCTTCAACGCCGAAAGAACGGGAATGGATGAACGTAAACGAGGTGCTTACCAAACCTGTTCCTTTCGACCAGCTTATCGGAAAAATTGAGAGCTATCTGTCGAACAATACCACCTGACATGCTATAACCTATCCTAACATGACCCGTGCATCGCATTCGCTTTTCAGGCGGGTGCAATGCACGTAAACGATTAAGGAAGATGCCATGTCGACAGAGCGAATATACGATCCCCGCGGTAAGCTCGAGCGATCAACGTTGGAGCTTTCCACACGGTTGTCGATGGACGAGCTTCAGAGCTCATCGGTTCTGTTTTATAACAATACGAAGCTCGATTTCTGCGAATACCCGGAGTTGTTCCCACATCTCAAGCAACTGCTGCGAAAACGTGGAGTTACCCGTTTCGTCGATTGGGAGGAATCGGTCCGCGGAAAAGATACCCCGGAGCTCAGACGGTTTGCGCAAAAACTGGCGGATACCGGTGTCAAGGCGGCGATTATCGGGTTGGCGGATATCGGCGTTACACCTGCAAGTACGATTCTTACAACATATCTCGAAGAGGCCGGCATCCCGACGGTACTGCTGACGGCGGGACCCGGTGTCGAGCTTGCCCGTGGGACCGCCTACTATCGCGCCGGCAAACTGTGTCTTATCGAGCTCGACACGTACCAGGGAAGCACGATCGACGAGATCAAGGGGGAAGCGGAACGGGTAGCGCCCGATATTATCGAGTTTTTCACGCTTCCTTCCGACCGGCTCGATCAGAAGTTGGAAATATCGTTTCCGATGGATACGGTGATGCCGAAAAACGACGGCTTTTTGCCGGATATCGACGGAGGCATTTCTTCGG
>CAYLZA010000101.1:0-7796 GCA_964387575.1 uncultured Spirochaetales bacterium
TGGCGCAGATGGTTTTACCCGAGATTACCGCACCGCCCTCGGCATACGCGCTCGTCGGAATGGCGGCGGTTCTCGCCGGGACGACCGGCGGTAGCGTAACGGCAATTACGTTAACATTTGAGCTTACACGTAACTATGAAATAATGCTTCCGCTTATGTTGAGCGTGGTAGTTGCACATCTTGCCAGTCAGGCTATCGAGCCTCAGACGATCTATACCAAGAAACTCAGCAGGAGAGGAATCTTTATCGATCACGATAAAATCGGCAGCCTGTTTAAAATCACCCCGGTCAGGGAGATAGCGCAGGAACCGCTCGTTGCGCTTTCACCCGACAGAACCGTTACCGACGCTATACGAGTGCTTGCACAGGAAAATCTCGATTCGGTCCCGCTTATTTCAGCGGGACGCGTTCTCGGTGTGGTTGCCTATCGCGATGTATTTGATCGTCCCTCGGAGGATCTCGTGGGGCATCATTATCGGGCGGTCGATATATCCGTCTCAGGAAGCACCGACTCACTTCGCGCTCTCGAAAAGATGGCGAAAGCGCGGTGCAACGTTCTCGTCGTAGAAGACGGGAAAAAACCGGCCGGTTATGTAACCCGAAGCGCGATTCTCAAGGCGTATTTCGACAAGCGCGATCTCGAGATCGGTTCCGGTTCGTAGCGCTCGGGTTCAATGCGACGGCTTAACCGGGTGTGCGCGTCCTGTATAAGCTCGGTCGCGAACTCGCAAAGCGCCGTAATGAGCTCTTCAAAATCAAAATGTTCCTTTACCACGGTAGCCGATTCCTGTTTGGGGAAGAGTGTGTATTGTCCGACTGCGTTTGCTTCTACGGCCAGATCCATCAACGGAAATGCGAGGTCCGGTTTGAACTCATTCGCAAGTTCCTTTACTACCTTGTAATGCTCGCCGTAGTTTTGCTGTGCGAGCTTGATGTTTCCTCCGGTCATCGATAGTCCGGGAAAACCCATGAGAGGCGCGATGAAACGTCTTCCCTCACGATAGTGCGACATAATCGCCTGCGTTAGATGTTTGGACGTCATTAAAGCGACTCCTTTGAATGCAAACGCTATCGGTAGTAGCGTTGAGAATCAACAATTGTTGTGCAATGAAACAACCACGGATGTAGTGAAATCCGACTTGGCCGGTATTGCTTGATGATCAAAGCGTATAAAACGGAACTCTCCGCTGATTCGAGACGACCGGTTTACTCGCTCGGAGACCAACGTATTCGAAGCACCCGGCTTGCGTCAATAGCGGTACGCAATGGGATACTAAATCACTATATTGTGGGGAATTAAAATCTTTACGAGCGTGCTGAAGCGCTGAATATAATGCGAATAGGTGTGAACCGGTCATTGTCCACTCAACGACGGCAATTTATTCGGCACTTCATCGGAAATGATTTCGAGCTTTCCTTGGTATGAAAATTGCTGTGAGTAGGCAGGAATAAGAGAGAACCATGCAGACAATACTACTAGTTGACGATTCGCCGGTTGCACGGGCGATGATGAAGCGATTCATACGGGCATACGGCACGTACACGGTTTTAGAAGCCGACAATGGAGCGGAAGCTCTCAGGTTGTACTCCGCGAACGACCCGGTCATCACTTTTCTCGATTTAACGATGCCGACGGTGAGTGGATACGAAGTGCTCGAAAAAATCCATAGAACCGATCAAAACGCATACATCGTTGTTGTCACAGCAGATCGACAGCGGGAAACAGCTCGTCGCGTAAGGAGACTGGGTGCACGGCATGTTCTCCACAAACCGCCGGACGAGCAATCAATGAAGCGGATAATCCGCGAAGCGGAGGGTGCATATGACGGGGTTCGATGATTTGTTGGTACCACCGAGTGATTTCCTTTCTACAGAGGAAATCGAGATGCTCAGGGAGCTGATGAACATCGGGTTCGGAAATGCGGGAGCCGAGCTCGAATCGGAGCTCGGATTCAATGTCCATCTGGATATTCCTCGAGTAGATGTACTACCTATAGATGAGCTCCTTGGATATTTCAAGCTTGCTACGGATTTGGGCGAGAAGAGCTGTGTAATACTTCAGCAATTCTGGGGTGATTTCTCAGGAACGGGAGTTCTCGTTCTGCCTTCGAGAAGCAGTCGTGATTTGCTTAGATTTTTCGACGGCGGTATCGCATGGAATCCAGAGGCCTCGGGTGATGCGCTGGAGAAAGGCGTCGTTTTGGAAATCGGAAACATCCTGACCGGCGCCTGCATAGGAAAAATCACCGAGCTGCTCGGTACGTTCGTCACCTATACACCGCCTACGTTTCATTACGGACGAGAATTCGAGTCTGATCTCGATGAGTTGGCATCCGACTCTGAAGTAGCGATAATACTGAGGACGTATTTCCGATTCGAGAAGGAGGGAGTAGACGGGTATCTATTCGTAACTTCGACCGAGGAATCCCTGTCGTGGCTCGAAAAAGCACTTAAGCGGTTCGTCGAGCAATATGCATAATGTACCGACAAATATTCGAAGTACTTGATATTGGATTATTAGTAGTTGATCGTGATTACCGGATCCGGGATTGGAACCACTGGCTTGCAACACGAACCAAGATATCCAAAGATGAGGCGATCGGGAAAAACCTGTTCGAGCTCTATCCCGAGTTGAATAACAAATGGTTCGTAAGGAACTGCAAAAGCTTATTTACGTTCGGCAATTTTGTATTTTCGTCCCAGAAGCTCCATAGATATCTTATTCCGATACCGTTGTCTCGGCCGATCGCCGGGCGGTTCGAGTATATGCAGCAGAATTGTACGATCGGGCCCGTTCGAGATTTGAATGATCCGTCGATCGGATCGAATAAAATCGAGCTTGCCTTTATTATGATTCAAGATGTAACCGATCTCGCCGAATACGAGCGTCGATTGACCGACGCAGCGAGAGTCGACGGGTTGACCGGTGCAATAAATCGATCGTACTTCGATGCATTGCTGGAATCAGAGTTTGCCAGGCACAAACGCTACGGGAATGTATTCAGTGTGGCACTCATCGATATCGATTATTTCAAAACGATCAACGACGTATACGGTCATCTCACCGGCGACAAAGTGCTCAAGGAATTGGTAAAGCAGATTCAACAACGCATTCGTAGAACTGATATCTTCGCCCGATACGGAGGTGAGGAGTTTTGTATCATCCTCCCTGAGACCGATGGGGACTCGGCTGTTGTATTCGCAGAAGAGATCCGAAAACGCGTAGCCGATATGAGCGTGGAGACGGACGAGCACTCGATAGGATTAACGGTAAGCATCGGGGTTTCGACGCTCGGTACTTCGGACGTATTTCCGAGCGAGGTATTACGCCGCGCCGATTCTGCGATGTATCGAGCAAAGGATGCCGGGAGAAATAAAGTCATCTCCGAAAGCACACCGGCACCACAAATAGACCATCCGGGACGTATTTGCGAAGAGCAAAATATTCCCGCCGACTGCTCCTGTTAACGGACCGGACAAACTTGTTTTTCGGACCTGCAGTACGTAGATTACCGTTATGAAAACAATACTCATCATTGGAGCCGGTTCGGCGATCGCGCGAAGATAGTATATCTACACCAGGGGGATTCGTGAGAAACGAAATGTACGACACGATCATTGTCGGTGCCGGGATGAGTGGTCTCGTGTGTGCACGAGCATTGAAAAGAGCGGGGCAGCGGGTTTTTGTCGTGGATAAGGGGCGTGGCGTGGGCGGTCGTATGGCTACTCGTCGTGTCGGGGAAGCGGTTTATGATCACGGGGCTCAGTTTTTTACGGTCCGCACGGTGAAGTTTAGAGAGCTCGTTGATGAAATGATTCGGGAAGGAATCGTTCGGGAGTGGTTTCGAAGCGACGGAAGAGGAACGGAGGGACATCCGAGGTACTGCGGTACAGGTGGTATGACCGGGATTGCGAAGTATCTTGCGCGTGAATGTGATTATTCGTTGTCGACGCGTATCGAGCGAATTATTCGTGAAGACGATTGCTGGTGTGCCACAAGCGTCGCCGACGATGTTGATGAGGCGAGCGATCAGGGTGAAGCCGGAGATTCCGGTGAAGTGCGTGAGTTTCGAGGAAAAACGCTGGTAGTTACCGCTCCGATCCCACAGATTTTGACGATGCTCTCTTCGGGAGGCATTGAGCTTCACGAGGCGGATGCAGACGCGCTTGGTCGAGTACAGTATTCACCGTGTCTCGCGCTGCTCGGTTGTCTTTCACGGACCGCTCAGAAGCTGGAATCCGTTGAGTCTGAAACCAACGGCACGGACCTTACCGAAAACGGTCGGCTTGTTACTCCGTCTCCGTTGGTTTCGTGGGTGGCGGACAATGCAGACAAAGGTATTTCTCCGGTTCCGGCATTGACAATTCATTGCACCCCCGCTTTCAGCAGCGAGTATTACGAGGCCGAAGACGAAGAGGTGATCACGGCTGTTTCCAAAGATCTGTCGGAAGCCGGGCTTTCTCTCGCCAATGAAATCCATAATGGTTTTAGTGTTAAGCGGTGGCGCTATGCACGCCCGGTAACGACCGTCGAACGAGATTTCGAAGCACACAGTGCAGAATACATGGTGTGCATAGGGCACGAGGGCCTCGTGCTTGCAGGCGATGCTTTCGTCGGTTCCCGGGTTGAAGCCGCTGCACTATCCGGATTCGCAGCAGCGTCACATTTCGATCGGTAGCTCCTTGCGAAGGCTTCCGCAAACCTGGTCTCCGGATCATGCGCCGAGTGCTCCAAGCGGAACAGTACTTCAATCGATATTTTCTTTGTTATGTGTCTTGCGGCACCAAATGGAGCGAATGTCCACCTGCAGCACCGCACTCGAAGGAGACCGTCTGATCCCTTTCGAATAGATCGTTTTCCACCACGACCGGTCGATCAGGAGCGGCGCTTGCATCGGTCATGTCCCCGTCGGTATCGTCACGACAATGCCGATTTCTCCTTGCAGAACCCGTGTTTCGTCCCACACCGTCGGTACATCCTTCCAGAGCTGCAGCCCAGGCTCGCCTCGGTAATCGGAAGGCCGGTCGTACCAGAACAGGAACTGCAGCGGACTGAAGTAGAGAATCGGCAACGCCAGTTGGTGGGCTCTACTGTTTTTGACCTTCGGCGAATAAAAGCACGGAGTATAATCGCCGGCTCCCATGAGAAATCGGGTAAAAGGAAGCGTCGCGTTGTGTCGGGCATCGGGCATTGCCTCGTTTCCGAGGATGCCTTCCTGAGTCAACAGATTCGGAAGCATTCTGTTCATTCCGGTCGGTTCATACTCGTCGTGGATATCTACCACCATTCGATATTCGGCGCACAATTCAACCATGCGATGTGTCCATTCCATCCACTCCTGATTGCCTACCTGTACAAACCCGAACTTGATTCCCGCAACACCCCAATCCGAGAAAATCGGTAGCAGCCGGTCGAGGTATCGCTCGACCGCCCGGCGGTCGAAAGCGACATCTCGCGAATTGCTTTTCCCGGGCGGATCCACTCGGTTTCCCGCTGGGCACACGGAGGTCCCAGGTTTTGTACGAGTGTGTTGTGCTCGAGAAGCTCCCCGGGAGTGTTACCGATGATGAATGCTCTCCACGGTGTCGTAAACGGTGCCTTTCCTCGAACTCCTCCGTGGAGATGACTGATCAGCGCATCGTCGATTCGGGGAAACGGCGACACCCGCATTCGTGCATAGTCGTCGACGGCCGCTTCCACCAGCGATTCAAAAGATCCGTCGGGATATTCGAGGGTGAGAGGGCACAAGCCTCGCGGTTTCATATCACCGATACGATCTCACGTTCTCCGGCCGTCGGATGCCATTCTCCCGAGTATGAGCTGCGGCGCGTGTCGATGACAGTCAGACAGGTGCGAAGTGAGGGCTCCCCTCCCAGCTCCAGACCGAGTTGCGATTCCTCGAGGATGCTGAGATTCTTGTACGAAATCGACCAGAACATGCATCCCGGATCAGCTCCCACATCGTTACGATCGGGGACGCCCTTTCGCAGGGTAAACTGAACAGTGATCCGGCTATCGGGGGAGTGGACCAGGTGGATTTGTCGGTCCCTGTGCGAAGTGCCGGCGACTTCCTGTAATCCGAACGCTTGCCTGAATCTTCAGTCACGGCTATATTTCGGCGGTGGAAACAGCAATCATCGGATTACCGCTTTCAGGTAAGACAACATTTTTCAATGCACTCACCGGAAGAGCCGATCAGACCGGCGGATATGTGGGCGGGCAGAAAACCGCCAACGTTGCCGATGCAGAGGTGCCCGACGAACGGGTCGATAAATTAACTCGGCTATTTCAGCCGAAACGCAGAACACTCGCCGCCGTTCGTCTCAGGGATATGCAGATCGAGTATACCCCGGATAAGGGTTTTTCGCTTTCGACGATCGGTGATCTCAGAACATGCGATGCCGTCACGCTGGTGGTTCGCGCGTTTAGACGCGACGACGTCCCGCATCCGCTTGATAGAAACGATCCCGCCAGCGATCTCGAGGTCCTTCTCGATTCACTCGTATTCAGTGACTATGAAGTAGCACAACGGAAGGCGGAACGCCTCGAAAAAGAAGGCCGGAAAAAAGAGCGCGAATATTTCCGGCTGAAGAGGATCATCGATCGTCTCGAGGAGGGCAAGATTCTCGGTCCCGATTTCTTGAGCGATGAAGACCGATCGTTGTTCAGCGGATTTTCGCTTCTCACCGCGAAGCCGATGTTCGTCGTGGCGAACACGAGCGACGAAGAAAACGATACACAGCCTCTTGCCGAACGAACCGAAGAGCTCGGTTTGAGCTTTTTCGAGCTTCGGGGGCTTACGGAGATGGAGATAGCCCAGCTTTCTCCGGACGATCAAAAAGAGTTTCTCAAGGATCTCGGGTTGAAAGACACTACGCGTGAGAGATTTCTTACGACCATGTATCGTCAGCTGAACCTCATCAGTTTTCTCACCGCCGGCGAAGACGAGGTGCGCGCGTGGAGCATCAAAAACGGTACCGCAGCGGCGGGAGCAGCAGGGAAAATCCACTCGGATCTGGAACGGGGATTTATTCGTGCCGAGGTCGTCCCCTGGCATGAGCTCTTTCACGCGGGCGGTTTTTCCAGGGCCAAAACCTCGGGAAAACTCAGACTCGAAGGTAAACGATACGTCGTGCAGGACGGGGACGTATTGAATATCAGATTCAATGTGAAAAGTAAGAATTAGTCGAGAGCATACCTATATCTCGTGATCGTATCTTCCAGGTGATTATGTTGTAACCGGCTGTGATCCGCAGCCAAATTCCCCGCGATTTCTACCTCGAAAATTATTATAATTGAAGTCAGAATTGACACCCTCCCTCATCGTGAAGGTAGCTTTACGGTGAGGGAAATAATAATGACGGAAAAAACTGACGAATTACGGGTTTCAAACGATATAATCAACGACGATGAAGCGCTTCGTAAAAGAATTGATTCGGAGGGCTATCTTTTTTTCAAAGGATTGCAGGACAAAGACGCACTGCTCTCGCTGAGGAAGCAGATGCTGACGGTATTGCAGAAGGCGGGATGGCTCGTTTCAGGCACCGATCCCATGGATGGAATTGCTCAGGACGGCGCACAGGTTACCGAAGGCGATCTGGAATACGTACGCGTCTATCACGAGGCGTACAAAATCGAGGCATTTCATCGTATCGCACACGCGGAGCCGGTCGTGGACCTGGTAAATCGCATCGCGGGAAAACCGATGATGCCTACGCCGCACAAGATCGCTCGATTGTGGTTTCCGAAGTACACCAAACATACCACACCGATTCATCAGGATTTCGTTCATTTC
>CAYLZA010000102.1:0-7759 GCA_964387575.1 uncultured Spirochaetales bacterium
CAGCCGCAAACGGAAACCGCGCCCAAAGGACGCGGCTTCAGCTTTAGTGAAAAAGGCCGTTTGGACCAAACCGGCTGCGGTCGATCTCGAGGACATCATCGGATATCTCCTGGAAGACTCGGTAAACGTAGCGACAGGATTTATCGATCGCGTCGATGAGTCGGTTCAAAGATTAGTCGATTATCCGTTACAGGGTCGAATCATCCGCGAGCTCGAACGACACAACATCGCTCAGTATAGAGAAGTTGTTATTTCACCGTGGCGATTGTTCTATCGACCGACTCGAGATCGTATCTATATACTCGCAGTCATCGACGGCCGACGCAATGTAGAAGACATTTTGCTTCGCAGGATTATCCGGGACTGATCGCTCAATCCATCACCCCACGGCTTTCTGGAGATCCGCAACCTTGTCGGTTTTTTCCCACGAAAAGACATCGCGACCGAAATGTCCGTACGTCGATGTTTCCTGGAAAATCGGCTTCTTGAGATCGAGATGCTCGACGATGCTCGCGGGTCTAAAATCGAAGACCTCTTCGACGGCCTTCTCGATTCGCTCCTCCGGCACTTTCCCGGTTCCGAAGGTGTCGATCGAGATCGAGATCGGAAACGGCACGCCGATCGCGTACGCAACTTCGATCTCGCAGCGCTCGCAGAGCTCCGCCGCTACCACGTTCTTTGCGACGTATCGCGTCATATACGCGGCGGATCTGTCGACCTTGCTCGAATCTTTCCCGCTGAAAGCGCCTCCGCCGTGACGCGCCATCCCACCATAGGTGTCGACGATGATTTTTCGGCCCGTAAGCCCGGTGTCACCGTGAGGCCCGCCAATGACGAAACGCCCCGTCGGATTGATGAAATAGCGTGTCTCCGCATCGAGAAGTCCGTACGGCTCGAGCGCCTTTTTGATTACTTTTTCGATCAGCTGCTTTCGGATGTCGTTGTAGTCGATATCGTCGTCGTGCTGATGCGATAGAACCACCGTGTGAACCCGTTTCGGTTTCCCCTCTTCGTATTCCACGGTAACCTGACTCTTCGAATCGGGTCTGAGCCAGGTAAGCTTTCCGGCTTTTCTCATTTCCGCGGCGGTGAGGAGAATCCTGTGGGAAAGCATGATCGGTGCCGGCATGAGCTCGGGCGTTTCGTTGCAGGCATAGCCGAACATCATCCCCTGATCTCCGGCCCCCTGCTCGTGCTCGTAGAGACCTTCTCCGCTGACACCGCGGGAAATATCGGGTGATTGTGCGTGAATCGCGCTCAGCACCGACATCGACTCGTAGTCGAGCCCATATTCGGCGCGGTCGTAACCGATTTTCTTTGCAACGCCCCGGGCGATTGCCTGTACATCTACGAAGGTTTCGGTCGTTATCTCCCCACCGACGAGCACCATCCCGGTGGTCGTATAGGTTTCGCACGCTACTCTCGATTCGGAATCTCCCTCGATGCACGCGTCGAGAACCGCATCCGAAATCTGGTCTGCAACCTTGTCGGGATGCCCTTCGCTTACCGATTCTGAAGTAAAGTAATATCGTCGTTGATCCATTCTTCGTTCCTCTATCTGATACGTATGAAAGCCTACTATATACGCGAGCGGGTCGATTGACAATGTAGGACCCTCGCCGTAGGATCAATTTCGGTCGTGCATGTTAGAGCAAATTGAGATAGACTATAGGCGATAGCCAATGAATCCGGTAATGACGTACGGAATACCGATCGGGATAGCGGTGCTCGTCAGTGTGGCGTTGAATCCGATACTCATCGCGATTTCACACAAGCTCGGGTGGTTTGAAAAACAGAACCACCGAACCATTCACAAGGGCGAGATACCGTACATAGGCGGGGTGGCGATATTTCTCTCGTTCGTTGCTGCGGTCTATATTACGCAACTCTTTGCGGAGGAGTCGGTTTTTGCCTCGTCACAGATGCAGAAACGGCTGTTGCTTTTCACCGGTGGTTTTCTGATAATCCATCTCATCGGGTTGATCGACGACTTCGTCAATATTCGCGCCCAGTACAAGTTTCTCTTCCAGTTGGCGGCGGCCGCGCTCGTTTCCTTTTCCGGCGCCACGCTTACCGGCATTTCGGTTGGATCCGCGGGCGTGCTCAACTTCGGTCCGTTTTCGCACATTATTACCATCCTGTGGCTTGTCGGTATGAGCAATGCGGTGAATTTCATCGACGGTATGGACGGGCTTTCCGGGTCGACCAGCGCGTTTGCGGCGATCTTCTTCGGTGTCGTATTTATCATGCTCGGAAACGTTCAGTCGGCGATTCTTGCGTTTGCGCTCTGCGGGGCCGTTATCGGTTTTCTCGTTTTCAACTGGCCGCCTGCGAAAATTTTTATGGGAGACAGCGGCGCGCTCACACTCGGCTTTGTTCTCGGGGCGTTACCGTTTTTCGAAAACGCCGGGATGGTATCGATCGAGCACATGCTGATCCCGATAAGCCTGTTGTTTTTCCCGCTCGTCGATACATTTACCGCCATCGGAAGACGTCTCGCCCGAAGAACACCAATACATACACCGGACAAGGAGCACATTCACCACAAGCTGCTCTCACTCGGAATCGGTCATTCCACGATACTTCTCATCGTGCTCGGTATTATCGTTTTCCCCGCATCGAGCAGCATCCTGGTGTTGAGATTACCAGCGCCCTACAGCTTTCTCGCGGTTGCGGCGACGTGGCTCATAGCAATTGCTTTTCTTCTCTTAATCCACCGGCGCTATCGTCTGCGACGAAACCGGTCGGAAACCGGAGACGGCACGACCCGAGCCTGACGCCGAAGCAACAGGAGCACACAAAAAGACGGGTGCGCCCCGCATCCGCAGGACGCACCCCAAAACAAACCAAGAGGACCAAGCCTTCTTACTGAAGACCTCCCATGTCAATAAATATACTACGGAATTCCTACAAATCCCTGTACGACGAGATTTCTGAAATCCCACACGCCGCCTGATACGGCACCTGCGATATCGACGAGAATCCGGATATTTTCACCGAGCAACACACTTATCCACCGCTCATCCACATGGTGTTTATGTACAGAAATCAGACCCCGCCGTCCCAATTGTTCGAATGCTCATCAACTTCCGTTATATTGGATGTTTTAGAGACGGGTGTGCCGGATAATGTGAGAAACGGATTAAAATCCTAACTCAATTTGAAAGGATATGAAATCTCAGAAATATCGTTGCGTCTCTGCGAATTTGCCCGTGATTTTTCCCATATTGTTCACATTTTATCCACAGGCAACAATGGGAATTATTTTTTCCGGTAAATTACGCGAACCTGTTTGTACAACCCGTCGCCTTCGCTGTCGGTCTCGATATCGTTGAAATCGTTGAGCGTGGTGTGAATTATCCTGCGCTCGAAGGGATTCATCGGATCGAGAAGCATCGTCCCGCCGTTTCGTCGTACCTGATCGGCGGTTTTGAGCGCCAGTCGACGGAGCGTGTCTTCCCTGCGTTTACGGTAATTCTCGGTATCGAGCACGATCTTCGGATTACCCGGAAATTTCGCGGCATACACATTTGCGAGGAGCTGGAGCGCATCGAGGTTTTTTCCTTTTCGACCGATGAGCACGCCGGACTTGCTCGAGTGGATTTCGAAGATCAGCTTTTTATTTTCGCGGTCTTGAATCGTCACTCTTCCCGAATATCCCATCCGCTCGACAATTTGCGATACGAACTCGGCGATTTTCTGCTCCGTTTCAGTCGGCTCGAGCGGCGTGCCGGCCGGCGCCGGCTCATCGACCGGTTGTTTCTCTTTCGACCGGGCTTTTGTCTTTTCTATGACGTTTCCGTTTACATCGCCCGGAAGATGCACATCCTGGTATTTTTCGTCGTCACTTATTGCATCCTTCCCGGTATTGTCGCTCTCGGAGGCAGCTTTTCTGTCGATACCGGTCGTCGAACCGACGCGTTTATCGTCAACATGAACTCGTATACGAACGATTCCCTTTTTGAAGATCAGACCCTTTTTTCCTTCCTCGACTACTTCAACGTCGAACTCTCCCTGATTGAGCTGAAGCTCTTCCACCGCCTTGTCTATCGCTTCCTTTTCGGTCTTTCCTTCGAATTCCCGTACCATTGTTAACTCCTCTTCGGCTTGTTCTTCTTTCCCCCGCCGGGACCACGACCACCAGAACCGCCTTTGCCGCCCGGGCCGGATCCGCCTCCTTTCGTACCTCCGGACTTGTCGTCACTGTCCGGATGGCTCTGCCGATATTTGGCGATAAGCCGCTGCTGCCCAACCGTGAGAATGTTGGTAGTCGTCCAGTAGAGAATGAGTCCGGACGGAGCATTATAGAGGATAAAGAAGAATACTACCGGCAGGAGCGTACCCATAAGCTTCATATTTTTGTTCTGGGCCGTTCCCGGTTGTTGCATGAATTTCGATGAAAGAACCTGCGTTCCGACGAACAGCATCGGGAGCACCCGAAGATCGCTCCATCCGAGTATCGGTAACGTAAAAGGAGCAAAATTCCAGGCCGAATCGGGTTGTGAAAGATCGTTGATCCACCAGATGAACTCCTCGCCGCGAAGCCCGAAATGCTTGGTAAGAACTCCGTAGAGGGCGATAAAGACCGGCATCTGGAGAAGCAGCGGTAAACAGCCGCCTAACGGACTTACCTTTTCTTTTTTATAGAGCGCCGCCATCTCCTGATTCATTCGATTCGGATTGTCTTTGAATTTCTCACGGATCTCCTGAATCTTGGGATTCAACGCCTGCATTTTACTGGTCGACTCATAGCTCTTACGGGTAATCGGAAAAAGCAGCGCTTTTACCAGCAGCGTAAGCAGGATAATCGCTACGCCGTAGTTCGGTATCATCCGGTAGAACATGTCGAGAAAGAACTTGAGAATCGATTCGAGCCACCCGAGAATCGCGCTCGTATCGACCACTTCGTCCAGATTAAGATCCGAGTATCCGTACGGGTTTTTCGCCGAATCGTTGTACATGGTCAGATGTTTTTTGAGCTTGGGTCCGGCGTAAATTCGGAACACATCCGTGTTTTTGGAGCTCCGGATAAACGGTCGTGAAAGATACATATACGAAGCGAGTGATACGCCTTCGAGATTGGAGGTTTGCTCGAACGTCAGTTGATACTGCGCGTCGTCGGGGACTGCAAGAAGCGCGAAGTACTTTCCGACGATTCCGGCCCAGTTGAACCGCGACTGGATCAGGAGCTCTCCGCTTCGGGAAAGATTGTTGTTTTTGCGTTTTCCGTCTTCGTAGGTATAGTAGCGCCGATACTCACCCCGGCTTACCATCTGACTTGCAAGCTCGTCGAAGTACGGACCGATCTGCGGTCCGTATCCGAGGGTGTATGCAATTCCATTGAAATCGAGATTCGGATAGTCGTTGACGCTGTTCTCTATCGTTATCTCGAGCTCGAACATATACTCGGTCGGTTGAAACGTATACGTTTTGATCATTGTAAACGGTACACTGACGCCGTCGGGCCCGGTCGGTGCAAGAAAAGTCCTGCGATATTCGACACCGTACTGCCCGCGAATGCTCTGCTCGAAGAGCGTATCGACTGTTTCCGCCTCATTTCCACCGAATTGAATAAAAAACGGATCGATACCGGTCTCTCCGTTAAAAACCATATCGATCGGTTCGCCCTCGGTGGTATGCTCCTTGAGACGGAGAGATGTCAATTCCCCACCCTTGTTGCTGAGCGTTGCGATGAATACATCGGTTTCTATCGTATAGGTCCGTTCACGAAGCTCCTCATCCCGTTCAGCCGGAATAACGATTCTTCGTGTCGTGGTTTCGGTACCTTCCGCGGTTTCACTTCCGCCGGTGTCGCCCGATTCTACTGTTCGACCCTCTCCGTCGGTGGTTGTTCCCGTTCGTCCCGTTAGTGACCCGTCCTGCGTTCCCGGTTGCCGCGTCTGATCTACGGTTTCCGGTATTTCCGGAGGCCACAGTACATTTTGGATCATAAATCCGACTGAGATAATGACAACCGACAGTACGACCGCCAATAGTGTTCTTTTATCCATGAATCTTCTCCGGAAGCTTAGGCGAACGATCGAAAGACCGTACGTCGCGGTCGACGGGTTCCAACCAGATACCGGCTTTTTTGCAGAGAAACTCTATTTCTCTTCTTCGCTTCGGTTCGGTATCCGTGCCCGGATAGAGAACGAAGACCAGATCATGGCCGGTAATAAGTCGATCTTTTATATTTCGAAATGCTTCTCTACAAACACGTTTTGCGCGGTTACGCGCGACTGAATTTCCGTATTTTTTTACCGGGCACACGGCAATTCGATTGTACGCCCGTCCGTTGGAAATGAAAACCAGCTTTGATCTTCCGTCTTTTGCCCGTTCACCTGTGTTGAATACCCGATCAAAATCCGCCTTTTTTTTGAGCCGTTCCGCCTTAGTAAGGCTTCTTTTCATCGGTTATCGAGAGCTTTATTCGCCCTTTTCTTCTACGCCTCTTGAGTACCATCCGGCCGCCGCGAGTTTTCATACGCGCACGAAATCCAAATTTCCTGTTCCTCTTTCGCTTACTCGGTTGATAAGTTCTCTTCATCGGAACTCCTTATCCTAAAAAAACGTTGTCTTCGTAATTGAGGCTGTCCCGCCCCTGCATTTAGCGCCATCCATCCAAAGGTAGCTCTATATATAGCGCATATAAACCGTCTCATGCGCGACTTTCGGGTTACGGGACAACCTCAATTATGGTTTACGGGTAACCCGCCGATTACTGCCTTCGCCGGACGCGCCAGTATACTTAAAGCGGCTCTGCGATGTCAACTCTCATCCGTCTTGCCAAGCCTTCGTAACCGTTCGAGCGTTTTCTCGAATTCTCTGCGATCTTCACTGTTTTCTTTTGCATCGGGTTCCGACGGCGCTTCCCGATCCTTATCGGGTGGCCGATTTGCTCCAGCGGGCGCCGAATCCACCTGCGTATCCTCACGCCGTCGACGGCCGTGGTGCATATCATGCGGTGCGTCGTTCCGGTCGTCCCGTTGCGCTACGTATATTTTTATCGTCTGTATATCGAGCTCAGGATATTTTTTTCGCAGCGCCGTCAACACCTTTTTCTCTTTGAGGCGGATCATCTGCAACCATCCGGGATGATCGGTTTCCACTATGAGGACGCGCCCGTCGATATCCTTTACGCGGCTGTGTGCGGCTATATCGTCACCGACCAGTTTGCGCCACCCGTCGAACAACGATGCATATCGCTCGGCGAGACGTATCTGATCTCCATCGAAAATCACTTTGAGAATATCCGATGCTTTCCTCATTCTCCGGTTCTCTCGAGCGTCCCGTTTTTTACCGTATACACGGACGTGTGTTCGCTCCTGTACATATCGTAACGTTCATCGGGAAGAAACGTAAAGAACGCCTGCTCATATTCGGGCAACGATTGAATAAATCGGCGTCTTCGTTCCCTGTCGAGCTCGAGAAGCACGTCGTCCAGGAGCAGCGTCGGTTTTTTCTTCGATCCACCCGCAAAAAACACCGCCTGAGAGACACGCAGAACCAGCGATAACAGTCTGAGCTGACCGGTGGATGCGGTCCGGGTAAAATCGCGACCGTTTTGCACGAAGAGAAACCGGTCACGATGGGGACCGGTTGTGGTCGTCCTCATTATTTCATCCTGCGACCTCTTTTCATGTAACCGTTCCTCCGCATCGTCGGCGGAAGTGCATCCTTTCCATGACGGCGAATAGCGGATCGATACGGGATCGGAAAAACCTGAAACATCGAGAAATATGTCCTGAAAGGTCTTGTT
>CAYLZA010000103.1:0-509 GCA_964387575.1 uncultured Spirochaetales bacterium
ATCGGATCGGTTTCCATACTTCGTCGATATAATCACCTTGTCCCGTTTACCCGAGTAGGCCTTACCGGCGAGCTCCTCGCTCTTCCCTCCGCCGTAGGCGTCCGCGGTGTCGATGAAGGTGATTCCCGCATCAACCGCTCCGTCGAGAACCTTCATGGCGGTGGAGTCGTCGATCTCTCCCCAACCGATCTGTTTTCCCCCGAGTGAGTAGGCACCGCCGAGTTGCCAGGCGCCGAGGCCGATTTCCGATACTTGTATTCCGGTACTTCCAAGCTCCCTGTATTTCATCGTTTTCTCCTCCTTCCCGATAAGGTACACAGATCGTATCGTTTCGTCTAAACCGGCGGGATCGCCGCCCGGATGACGTCACCGGTACTCTGCGGTATAGTTGATTGAATGACGCGATCTGGAGCACAAACCGAAACTGAACGTATTCTCTTTCTCTATCTGAACACCGGTGGCGGTCACGCCTCCGCGGCCCGGGCCCTGGCCGCGCGGGTTCAGATCGG
>CAYLZA010000103.1:519-7757 GCA_964387575.1 uncultured Spirochaetales bacterium
GGGTTCGCGAGCGTTATCCGGAAATTGAGACTCACACACTCGACGGGATTCCCGGTGGGATGACTCTCCAGCGATTCGTCATCGAAAGCGGTTACAGAATGACCGGGATACACTACCCGGTATTCTGGCCAGGAATCTACGAAGGATCAAAGATTCAGCCGCTGCAGGATTGCTACGCGGCGCTGATGAGCGCATATTCGAGTCGTTATATCGCCGATGAAATCAAAAAACGAGGCATCACACGTGTGGTGGTTCTTCACTATCTGATCGCCCGTCCGGTCCGGAAAGCACTCACGCACCTGGGGATTCGGTTGCCGGTGACGGTCGTCGTTACCGATCCGTATTCATCACATCCGATGTGGTTTTCCAAACATCGATTCGAGACGATTGTTTTTTCCGAGCGCGCAAAACGGGTTGCGGTTACCACCTGCGGTCTACCGGAGCACAAAGTATCGATCCTTCCGCCGCTACTCGACAGACGCTTCGAGCATCGTCCGGCCCCGGGAGAATGCGTCGAGCTCAAACGAAGCTTCGGATTCGATCCGGAACGCCCGCTCGTGTTGATCGCCGCCGGTGGAGACGGTCTTCCTCGGGGCGACAAATTCACGCGAAGCATTATCGAGCACATCACGGATGCAGATATTGCCGTCGTATGTGGAAGAGATACGGGATTTTATCGAAAAGCACTTCGCCTCACGACAAAAAGTACAAGTGCCACGGTACGCGTATACGGATTCGTACATTTCATGTACGAGTTGATAGGCGCGTCGGACGTGGTAGTTACAAAAGCGGGACCCGGATTGATTATGGAGTCGCTGCTTCTTCGTAAACCGCTGGTTTTGTCGAGTTATGTGTACGGTCAGGAGCGGGGGAATCTGGACTTCGTCGTACGCAACGGACTCGGGTTCTACAGCACATCTCCCACAGAAGTCACCGACATTGTTGGACGGATCCTCGAAGATGACGGTATCAAGGAAAAGCTCATATTGAATATCGAACGTATCGGGATGAGAAACGGTACCGACGAAATCATCGACCATCTGCTCTCAGGAATTCGGAAGCATCGACAAATAGCGATCTCGGTCTCCGCAGGTTAGCGGTGCTTCTGACTGCCCGGCACAGTCGGTCGCTTTCCAGGCGACAGCTCCAACCGAAACGTTAACGGCACCGCAGTCCTGCCCCGGGCTCGAGTCATGTCGGGGACACGGTCGATAATTATTAGTATTCGTACCCGGCCGAAATCGAGAAATAGTGCGCACTCGATTCCGTACCGGCGACGAGGTCTGAGTTTTGTCGATGCTCGAACGTATATCCTGCCGCTCCGCTCACCACACCGAAACGAAACGGGACAAAAACCGACGCTTCGATCCCGGCAATAAAAGTGTGCTCGAGTACATCCTGCGTCAGAAATCTCGTTTCGCTCTGAAACGTCGGCCTGCCGTCTTCGTCATACCCATCGTCGAATATCGTTCCATCCCCATCGGTGATCCCTTCCGAAGCGTTACCGTGCCTGGAGTATTCGGCAAATCCATCGATGCTCAGAATCGGCAGCGGTTGCGTCAATACGTCGAAACGGATTCGGTCCGAATTCGGCTGAAGCGAAGGCCCGAGACTCGTACCGAAGTTCGTGTAATCCGAATAGTTCGGAATCTCTTCGTTCTGATCGCGGTGGGTGTACATGTACGGCATGACCGCGAGATAGTCTATCGCCACTCGTTTGAGCGCTCCGACCGGAGGATTCCATCGTATACCGGCCTGTGCGGAGAGCTTGAATTTGGTTTCGAAGTCGAGACGGATGACATCGTTGAAATGCACATCGTCGGCGTATACGGTAAGCGGGATACTCAATCCACGAAACGGTCTGAGCTCCGCCGCAACACCGATGAGCGAATTGTCGCTATATCCCCCCATGCCCTGTACCAGATACAGCACCGACGCGGGGATGAAGTATTTGAGATCGAATCGATTTCCCCAGACAACGGTTTCGTAGAGATTGAGCATGAGCCACGGTGTCGGACGAATAGCAAACGAGTGAAGTACGAGTCGCTTTCCCGGATATCTGCCCGCACCGGTGTCCGTAGAGGCCGTCAACTCGAGCAGCAGAAGCTCGTAGGAAAAACGGGGGGAGTCCCAGGTAAACGCAAAACGCCCGGCCTGTTTGCCGTACGGGCTCAACACCAATCCGTCGCGATGAAACGGGCCGAAAGAGGAACGGGAAAGCCCCATCTGAAGGCTGAGATTCCCGGTCCCGACGGAAGTCGTCGACAATAACTCCTGCCTGATCCGTATATTCTTGTCGAAGAGATCGAAATCCGCCCAATCGGGAATATAGTCCTCCTCGGATCGGATTGTATGTGGGAGCACATCGCCAAACGGCATATCGAGTAAGTGGGGGCTGTAACTGCCGTCTATCCTGACCAGCCGCGCAGGACGAAACGAAAACATCGCTCCCGGCGCCGTTTCCCCGTGATACTCCTCTCCCGACAATCGCACGGTGTGCTCTACTTTCGGATGAATCTCGACGGCACCACGAATCCGCTCGAGATACATAGCGGCTTTTGCCGCATCGCGTCGATTCCCTCGTTCGAGAACATCGTTCAACGCCGTTTCCACGAGTTGCGGTGAATAGGGGCGAAGCAGAGGAAGCGGACCGATTAAGCCTTTGAGCTCCCACGCTTCGAGGTCACGATAAACTGCGTCGAATAGATCCGATGTTTGCTGCGCCTGAAGCGGCATGACGGCTATAAAAAGCACACACACCGATATGCCGACGATAATAGTGGTCCGAAATTTGTTGAAAAGTGCGAATGCACGCCTAGTATAACTCATGATGTTCCTCCACGTCAGTATGTAACCGAAACCCGGAGCACCGCCTGAAAATCTTCGAGACGTGCCCCCGGTACATTGTCGTCGTTCTCGGACACAAGATAGCCCAAATCCGCGCCGGCTTCCAGAAATGAAAACGGTTTTATCGTTACTCCGAAGATCGCGATAAAGGTTATTTCGGGATTCTCGCCGCTCGGGGTACGCAGGGCCATTGCTTCCTCACCCGTCTCGTATTCGCTGTCCAGTCGTTTTTCACCTCGGATCCGGTAGGTAAATCCCAACGTCACCTCACCGAGTGAGGGAACATCATACCCGGTATTGATCGTGTAAACGATTGTATCCGGACCGTATAGATAACCGAGCGACTCGGTCAGGATGAGCTTCTTACGAAGATAGTTCGATATGATCTTTCGTTGACTGATGATTTTCGGCTGCCCTTCGATGAGATAGAGCCACGGTGAGGTCATTACCCATTCGGCCCTGCCGGTGATATACCCAGGGCCCGCCGGGATATACGCCTCCGCCCCGGCGAGATACCCGTAGGAATCGGGCTCGGATATCGAAGGATACGTTTCGCGCTCGTACTTACTCGTACGCTGATCGAGCACGTACTGCCCGTAGAGATAAAACCAGGGTGTCAGTGTAAGCTCTCCGTCAACGCCGAAAATGATATTTCCATGATAGTCATTGAAAAACCAGTTATGAAAAACCATAAGCGGATTGTAAAAGCTCATATCCGGGTAGGGAGTTTCCATCATGAGACCTTCGGTTAGCGCGACGTTGAGTCCGTCAAAAAGCCGGATTTCGATCCTGTGTGCTAGAAACGTTTTTTTGTTGTCGGCCATCATCCGAATATGATCGGGATCCCAGTTTTCCATTCCCACAAAGACCGCGCTGTATTTGAAGTTGCGCCAAAAAGTAGTTGCTCGCAAAAACTCCTGATAGCCGGCGTCGTCGGACACGATGAAATTTCCGGTAAGTCCGTTCCCCCAGGAGAGAAAATCCCTGCCGAGCTGCAGATTCCAGTGCGGACCACCGACCGACAGAAATGCTCGGAACGGGAAGTGATAATCTATCTCTCCGAATGAATCGGTGATGTTGAACATATCATTCGGTTCTTCCGCGACGAGAATCCGCTCCTTCCGTACCTCTACGTCCATCATCGCCGCGAAGGAGTCTCCGATCTGCATCGTGAGCGGAAGCTCGAAAAACGACGCCCGGTCATCGCTTCCGAGAAGCCATTCATCGTTGTCGTGATCCGTATGGAGATAGCCTTCTATCGTAACCGCCGGCTTTACGTCGATCGAAAGACCGCCTTTCTCGCCATAAAGCGAACGCCCGGCGAGCTCGGTAACAGCATCGTCATAAGCGCTTTTCCCCGCCCGGGACAGATCATCCCTGTCGATGCGCTCGAGCCACAATTCGAGCTCCTCAACCGAATACGGTCCCGACGTAAAAGGTACGACAATACCGGTTTCGACGTAGAGCGCCCTGATAGACGCAACGACGGGATGATCGGCATTGTAAATCCGTTGTTGTGCCGACACCGCAGTCGTTATCAACACAAAAACACAAGCGATGCTCAACACGGTGCGCCTGCCGAGTCGAGAACCGGTGCGACTATAAAAGACGTTCCGAATCGTGGGGTAATCTACAAAATCTGTACGTATCATGAGCGCCATTATAGCGACATAATCGCCTGCTCTGCTACAATCAATCTCATGGTGCTCTCCTCGCTTCACGTCGTGCTCGTGGAACCCGAAATCCCGCAGAATACCGGAAATATCGCACGGACCTGTGCGGCGATCGGAGCGTCGCTGCATCTCATCGAACCGCTCGGTTTTTCGATATCCGATCGCTATGTAAAACGGGCCGGACTCGATTACTGGCATCTCCTCGATGTGCACACGTACGCATCGCTCGAGGAATACCGAAATCGGCATCAGGAACGATCGTGCTACTTCTTTTCCACACGCGGCGGGGTGTGCTACACCGCGATCGACTATCCGCCCGAGTGCAGTCTGGTGTTTGGTAAAGAGACGGCCGGATTACCAAGCGATGTGCTTCGTGAAAACGAGCTCCGGAGCCTTCGTATCCCTATCAGGGCAGAAGCCCGATCGCTGAATCTTTCGAATGCGGTGGCGATCGCCGTGTTCGAGGTATGCAGGCAGCGGGATTTCGGCGACCTCATTGGATAATTCAGTCTCAGCTCGGTGCCGGCCAAGTATTTGCGATGCGCCTGCATTACTGCAAATTGGCGAATCGCGTGTCAATGCAAAGCCGGTTCCCCATCTCCAGGCACATCGCAAATACCTCTCCGCGGGCTATATTTACACGGTACCCGGCGCGTGCTACCGTTTAATTACTATGGAACACATCGGCATCATCGGTTTCGGAAACATGGGCGAAGCGATTGCGGCGGGGTTACGGCGTAGCAGCGACGGGCTTGGTATCGCGGTTATGGAGCCGAACCAGGACCGTTGTGACATTGCGAATTCGACGTATAAGGCGCGGATCGTAAACGATACTGCGGAGTTCTTCGATTTTGCGGAGATCACGGTTATCGCGGTAAAACCGCAGGTCGTGCACGAGGTCGTTTCCACGATCCGTCCGAATGCGAAAAACGGCCGTTTCGTGTCGGTGGTGGCGGGAACGCGGCTGGATTATTTTCGGCTTCAGCTCGAGTCGGACGAGGTGGTTCGATTCATGCCCAATCTCGCAGCAACGGTGGGACATGCGCTTGTTGCCGTAAGCTACTCCGAACCGATAGAGCAGAAAACGCTCGATGATGCGTTTTCGGTGGCCGAGGCGATTGGGACTCGCCTCATCGTACCCGGAAAACTCATGTCGGCGATCACCGGTGTTTCCGGCTCCGGCCTGGCGTTTGTATTTTCTTTCGTACACGCCCTCGCGTTGGGCGGCACGAGAGTCGGGCTGACATATAAAGAGGCCCTCGAAGCGGCGATTAAAACCGTAGAAGGTGCCGCAGCTCTGTTGTCGGCACGTTCCGAGCAACCGATAGAGCTTCTCAGCCGTGTGATATCTCCCGCCGGCACGACCATAGAAGGGGTAAATGAGCTCGAAAAAGGAGCTTTTGTCCACACGGTAATGGAGGCGGTCGTGGCGGCTGCGCGACGAGCAGACGATCTCGAATCCTGATGAGACAAGGAGTATTGAATGAAGATAGACACGAAATCGTCAGCACTGATTGTAGTTGATATCCAGAACGATTTTTGCCCGGGTGGAGCGCTCGAAGTACCAAACGGTGACGATATCATCCCGACGGTAAACTCCGTCGCCCCGAAGTTCGAGCATGTAATCGCGACCCGAGACTGGCATCCGAAAGGACATATTTCATTTGCATCGCGGCATCCGGGGCACGACCCGTTCGAAGTGATCAAGGTGGGCGAGCTTGATCAGATACTCTGGCCCGACCATTGCGTGAAAGCAAGCAGCGGAGCAGAGTTTCACCCGAATCTCGATCTGGAATCGGTGGGACTCGTACTGCACAAAGGCCGGGATATCGATCTCGACTCGTATTCGGGATTTTTTGAAAACGATTACAAAACCCCGACCGGTCTCCACTACTATCTGAACGGTTTTGGTATCGACTCGGTCTTCGTTTGCGGTCTGGCGATGGACGTGTGCGTCCGCTACACCTCACTTGATGCGAGAAAAGTCGGCTATACGGTCTATTTGATCAGCGACGCCACTCGAGCGGTTGACCAACCGGAAGGGACAAAAACCGAAGCGGAAGAAGAAATGAAATCCGCCGGTGTAAAGCTCATATCCTCAAAGGATGTCGGTGAGTGAACGCAACGTCCGGCCTCATAACCGACCTCTACGAGCTCACGATGGCCCAGGGATACTATCTGCGCGGACGAAATCCGTACGCAGTTTTTGATCTCTTTTTTCGTTCGAATCCGTTCGGCGGCGGATATGCGCTTCTCTCAGGAATCGATCCGGCGGTCGATATAATCACATCGCTGCAGTTCGAGCAATCCGATATCGAATATCTCGCCTCGCTGGGATACTTCAGACAGGATTTTCTCGATTATCTGCGTTCGTTTTCGTTTTCCGGCTCGATTTATACGGTAGAAGAAGGACGAGCGGTATTCCCGAACGAGCCGGTCGTGAGAATCCACGCGCCGTTGGTTGAAGCGCAACTCATCGAGAGCATCCTGCTCAATATTGTAAACTTTCAGACGCTCATTGCCACGAAGGCTTCACGGGTATGCAATGCTGCCGAAGGGAAAACAGTGCTCGAATTCGGTTTGCGAAGAGCACAGGGACTGGACGGGGCATTGTCGGCTTCGAGAGCCGCCTATATCGGCGGGGCCGCTGCAACATCCAACACCTATGCGGGAAAAACGCTCGGCATACCCGTAAGCGGAACCATGGCGCATTCCTGG
>CAYLZA010000104.1:0-7630 GCA_964387575.1 uncultured Spirochaetales bacterium
GATATGCTGGCGGAAGGGACGTACGAGGTTGGCGACCGGAAGATCGTGCCCGATGCCATTCCAACGCCTATTTTCCGATGCTCATTCCGGAAAGCTATATCCACCAGGAAGCGGAGCACGTCGAAGGTTTTTCGCCGGAGCTCGCGGTGGTGACACACGCAGGCGGCGAAGACCTCGAAGAGCCGCTCGTGCTTCGTCCAACCTCCGAAACGATCATCTGGGGGATGTATAAAAAGTGGATCCAGTCGTATCGGGATCTCCCGATCCTCATCAATCAGTGGGCAAACGTGATCCGTTGGGAAAAACGCACTCGATTGTTTCTGCGTACGACCGAGTTTCTCTGGCAGGAGGGACACACGGCACACGCAACTCAGGAAGAAGCGGAGCGCGAAGCGCTGGATATGCTCGAGGTGTACCGGAGCTTTGTTGAAGATTATATGGCGCTCCCGGTCATTTCAGGTGAGAAATCGGAGCAGGAAAAATTCGCCGGGGCGGTGAAAACCTACGCAATTGAAGCGCTGATGCAGGACAAACGCGCCCTGCAGGCGGGGACCTCCCATTTCCTCGGGCAGAACTTCGCAAAAGCGTTTGATGTAACATATCAAACCCCTTCAGGAGAGCTCGACCATGTCTGGGCAACCTCGTGGGGGGTCTCTACTCGTCTCGTCGGTGCCATGATCATGGGGCACTCGGACGATCGGGGGCTCATCGTTCCTCCCCGTCTCGCGCCGACCGAAGCGGTTATCGTGCCCATTTTCAAGAACGAAACCCGCGATACCGTGCTGAGCTATGCCGAACGGGTCTATTCATCGCTGCAAGGAACACGCGTCTTTCTCGATCGTGATGAGCAAAACTCTCCGGGATGGCGGTTTGCCGAGTGGGAGATGCGCGGCATCCCGATCCGTATCGAAATCGGCCCCAGAGACGTGGAAGCCGGCAAAGTCGTGATGGTTCGGCGCGATACCGGAGAGAAAAAATCTGTCGCCGTCGACGAAGTCGAGAAAACCGTACGCACTATGCTCGAGGAGATCCAAAACGGTCTGTTCGAGCGGGCGCGGTCGTTTCGGGATGAAAATACCCGAACCGTAGACAGCTACGAGGGGTTGACCGCCTTCTTCGAAAACGAAGGCGGATTCGCACAGTGCGGCTGGTGTGGAGACGCGAAGTGTGAGCTACGGGTGAAAAACGACACAAAAGCAACTATTCGTGTCCTTTCCGACAAAAACGACCACGAATCGTGTGTCGTATGCGGAAAAGAAGCGGTGTATGGAGCGGTTTTCGCCAAGGCGTATTAGGGCGTATTAGGGCCGTATTAGAGGTGTTCGTGTAACCCCGGTGTTACGTGATATACTGATCACATATGCATAGACGTACGTGTTTACTCACGATAATCTTGTTGATTTTCGCAGTTGCGGTCGGTCATGCACAGCTTCAAAGCGTCGATATCAATTCAGGGCTTATCTGGATAGGCAACGCGACCGTCGAGGAGGCTTCGGACAACGGCGAGCCTACCGGAGCTCCCAATCCGCTTCTCCACACCCTGTCCGTTTCATTTCCGCTCACACTCGGGTCGGTGTTCTCATTCGCGCCGGAAATCGGAATTTTTACCACTCAATTTGGCATGGTTCCCGGCACGAACAAGGCGGTTCATGTGGAAGAGCAGTTTGCCCGCGCAGTCTGGATGATAGGCGTGCTCGTGGAACCGTTGTTTCGCCTCGATGTGGCACTTTCGGAAAAATTTACGCTCGGGTGGAATCTCGGGATCGTCTTCCTCGGATATGTGCCGGTATGGCGCGCCGTATGGGCCGACGGATGGAGCGATCTCGGTGATATCGCCTCGTATCTCTACGGTAAGGCGCGATACATCTATCCCGACGTGGGCATGGGGTTTACCGTTAAAACGCACGAAAACATCGCATTTCGGATGCAGGCGCGCTCATATCTTCCGGTTTATCATCTGTGGGACGATTCGGACGGCCCCTTCTATAACCGACTGATGGTGAGTCTTACCGTCGGTCTCCGGTTCTTGCTCCCATAACCGCGCCGGAGATCACGGAATTCATATCCACATTCGGGATTGCTGATTCAGATAAACTCTTTCGCCTCTATTTCCTGCTGTATTCCCTCGTGCCGGGCTACGAGCATCGAGCCGAGCATGGCCGTTATCGAATCAACTACAACGGCAAAGCTCACGAGAAACGGAACGACCGGTTTGAGAATGAGATACCCTTCGGCATAGCCGCTCTCGAACGAGCCCGACAATACCGAAAGCGCGATGAATACGCCGATCGCCGGAAACGGACCGAGTATAAACGAAGTATAAAACGAACCGACGATGACCCAGAGCACCTGTTGAACGTCGAGACCGAGACTCGAATACGAGGTAATGATGACGATAAACGAAGCACCGGTAACCATCGCGGTTCCCGCTCGCCCGAACAAAACAAAAATCGGCATACTCAACACCGAGCTCCTTCTCGGAATGCCCATGTTTTCCTTTCCGTGACGTATCATCGTACCGAGTGTGAAATAGGCGTCACCGGAAACCAATCCGGCGAGAACCGTCGCCACCGTCCCGTAGATCCATTTAAACGGGTTTTTTTTGCCTGTTACAAAATAGAGTATCAGAGGATAGACACAGAGCACCACAAAGAGCGCATCGATTCCCAATATGATCAGAAGTTGACGGTACAGGACTATTTCCGGTGTATTCAGCATTTTGACGAGAAATAATGCGCTGATCGGGATAAACCCGATACCGAGAATCTCGAGAATAAACGCGTTTGTGTTGTAGAAAACCCTCGTAAACGAATCGAAGACCTGTATCGCCGGTCTGGTTGCCAGACGATCGAAGTTGAGGTTGAGCCCGATGAGCAGAGCGAGAACAAAAATCGGCAGGAGAAAATCTCCCGTATCGACAAACACCTCGAAAAGATTCTTTGGAAATATCTGCGTGAAGACATCAATAATCGACGGCAACACATAATTTATTTCTTCTTCTATACCGATAGGGATGCGTTCGGGGGTAAAAACGACCGTCGAAACAACCCCGATTATCGAAAGCAGCAAGGTAGATACTACGAGATAAAGCAGTGTCCTTCCGAATACGCGAAGTACTTTTGATTCGCGTCTGAGCTCGTGCACACCGATAGCCACGGAAACGAGAACGAGCGGGAAAAGGATATAACGCATTATGTGCACCATGACTGTTGCAATCGGCGTAAGCACTTCCTCGGCATTCCCGCCGTCGCTTCCGAGGATAAACGCTATGCCGCAGCCAATGATGATTCCAACAAGATATTTTACCCATATTTTCATCGGAGACACCTTATCCCAAACTCATGGGGTGAGCAAGAATTGACGGGCCGCTACCTCGGGTCCACAATGCGGCTATTCGAACCTTACCGACCGAACCTCACCGTCGGGAAAACCCGAGCCGTTCAAATGGTTTCGCTCCGTAACGAAGGAGCTTACCGCCCGTCTCGCCTTCTCGCTCCATCGTGCCCCGCACGACGAAATCGGCGAATCCGTCGACGTCGTCCTTTTTTGATTCAAAAGCGCTCATCGTAAAACCCGCGTTTCTATACACGTCGAACATCGACTGCGCAAGCGATGCAAACCCTTCGCCGGTCGTTCTGCTCAGAGGGCCAGATGAATCGTCATCGGGGCGAAACAATGCAAATGAAACATGTCCGGTACGACGCTCCGCAAGATAGGGAATGAGCTCTCTCAGCAGGAAGAAAAACCCTTTTAATCCCACATCGATCCCGCTTTCGATATCTCGGGGAGACAGATCGTGTATAGTTGTACGTTCATCGCGATCGGAGTGCGATAATACAACCGCATCTATCGAGTCAAAAACCGTAAATCCGGTCAGCACCAGATTACGCGAAGAGATAAAAGACCGGGGCTCCCACTCGCAACAACGGACCGAAGCATCTTCCCATTCGTTCTCCTTAGCACCGGCGGCCAGCACCTGAAAACCGGCTTTGGCAAATCGATCCACGAGAAGTTTTTCGAAACGGCCCTCGGCAGGAGCAATCAGCACTCTTTTCGCCATAGGGTATCCTACTTCGGCGTTTTTCGGTGGTCAACCGACCCTATTTTCGCTATGGTTATCCCAATGAAAATCGGTATCGGACAAATCAATCCCACAATCGGAGATTTCGTCGGAAACAGGCAATTGATCCTTTCAGCGGTGGAGCAGGCGCACAAGGAGCCGGTCGATCTCGTAGTTTTTCCCGAGATGAGTCTGTGCGGCTACCCGCCCAACGATCTACTCGATCATGCGGCATTTGCCGACGAGAATCTCAAATCGCTTCGCGTGCTCCAGCACAACTTTCCTGAAGACATCGCCGTTGCCATCGGATACGTGGATCGAAATCGCAGGGCGTCGGGAAAACCGCTGACGAATTCGGTGGCCGTTATCGCCGGTGGGAAAATCGTATTCAAACAAGCCAAAACGCTTCTCCCCACATACGATGTATTCGACGAAGCCCGATATTTCGAGCCGGCAACCGAACGGGGAATTTTCGATTTTGCCGGTGAACGTATCGGATTCGCCCTGTGCGAGGATCTGTGGTGGGAAGTGGAACCTGCTCCCGGTACCCGCTACTCGATAGATCCGGTTCAGGATCTGCTCGATGAGGGGGCGACGGTTATTGTCTCCCCATCGGCATCGCCTTTTTTCGACGGAAAAATCGATATCCGAACGCATATTCTTTCAAAAATCGGACGGTCATCGGGAGTTCCGGTTGTCTACGTAAACATGGTCGGAGGAAACGACAATCTGATTTTCGACGGCAGATCGATGGTATCCGATCGGGAAGGCAACATCGTGCATCTATCTCCTGCATTTCAGGAGTACTATACGACGATCGATCTCGACTCCTCGGGCACACCGGTTTCAGTCGAGCCGGATCGATACCGCGAAATGGAACAGGCGCTGATTCTCGGTATTCGCGATTATCTCAGGAAAACAGGATTTTCCCGGGTCCATCTCGCACTTTCCGGCGGTATCGACAGCGCGCTCGTGGTTGCGCTCGCAACAGAAGCCGTCGGAAAAGAGCATATCAGCGCATTCGGCCTTCCGTCGCGATACTCATCCGAAGGTAGTGTCACCCACTCTCGTGAGCTTTGCCGAAATCTCGGTATTCGTTTCGAAGAGATATCGATAGAAGGTCCGTTTTCGGCATTTCTCGATGCACTGGAGCCGCATTTTCGCGGCCTCGATCCCGACGTAACCGAGGAAAACCTTCAGGCGAGAACCCGGGGATTGCTGATGATGGCGTATTCGAACAAATTCGGCTCTCTGCTACTCGCGACGGGGAATAAATCGGAGTTTGCAACCGGATACGCGACACTCTACGGCGATATGTGCGGAAGCATCGCGGTTATCGGAGATCTGTTCAAAACCGATGTATACGGACTCTGCCGCTATATCAACTCGCGTCGCCCCACGATTCCCGAGGCCATCCTCACCAAGCCCCCCTCGGCCGAGCTCCGGCCGGATCAGCACGACAGCGATTCACTGCCCGAGTACGACGTGCTCGACACAATTCTGCATCTCTATCTCCTGGAAAACCTGACGGGAAGGGAAATCGCTGCAAAGGGATTCGATCCTGCGCTGGTAGAACGGGTGCTCACACTCGTGGGTCGATCGGAGTACAAACGAAGACAGGCACCGCCGGTCCTCAAAGTCTCCGCGCGGGCATTCGGCACCGGAAGAAGAATGCCGATCGCCCGAACGATCTACGAGTCGGGAGGGGTGCGAGAATGATCGAGTCGATATGCGTTTACGCCTCCTCTTCGGAGGTACTCGATGATGTTTATCGTGGCCACGCCTCATCGCTCGGACGGGAAATCGCGAGAAACGATTGGACCCTGGTGTACGGCGGAGCCAGGATAGGGCTGATGGGTGTTGCCGCCGAAGCGGCCCGCAAAAACGGCGGCCGGGTGATCGGAGTGATTCCCGAGCACATTTCGGACAAAGGGATTGCATTCGAAGATGCGGACGAGCTCATCGTTACATCGGATTTGAGAAGCCGCAAAGCCGAAATGGAGCGACGTGCCGATGCATTCATCGCGCTTCCAGGCGGTTTCGGTACTCTCGAAGAGCTGATGGAGATCATCACGCTCAAACAGCTCGATCGTCATCGAAAAGGTATTGTCATTCTCAACATCGACGGATTCTACGATCCGCTGATCTCGATGTTCGAAAAACTCATCTCGCTCAGGTTCGCCAGGGAAACCTACCGCGAGCTCTACTCGGTCTGCAGCGATACCGAAACGGCCCTCGCCTATCTCCGGGAGTATCGGTATACACCGCGCGGGAACAAGTGGGACACATAATTCCGGCGTAGAACCGGTATGGCTCCGGTATCGCTTCGGTCGCAGGCGCGAGACAGCTGTTCTCGTGACGCTCAGCGCAGCACTGACGATCGGGGGCGTATCGCGTGTCGGGCCGGTCGTGCGTTTCAGAGCTCGTTGTTCATGTGTTTTCTCAGCAGACTGTTGAGTAAGGTCTGATATCCAACTTTTTTTTCCCGGGCTTCTTTCTTCAAGTACAAAACCACATCCTCATCAAGCCGAATCGTCGTTGATATCTTTTTTGGATCGTAGAATCGTCCGCGAAGACCCTTTGAAAAATCGTATTCTTTTTTCATCTCATATTGATCATCCAAATGTCTCATACTGCCTTCGCTCCTTCGGCGTCGCCTTTCGTGCCGAAATGATTCGAATAATCTCTTCAGCGTCGTCGGTAAAAAACATCGAATGTGACGCACCGCATGCATTTTGCGTACTTTATCATTAATGAAACGTATCAAGAATAATCAAGCTATCTCATCAACACCATCACGACGAGGCTTTGTCGCTTTGCGCAAGAGAAGCCTTTTCCTCCTCATGGCGTTGCTCTGCACGCAGATGCTTCCCGCGCAGGGTGGAAGACTCGAAATCGACTCGATATCGCTTCCGCCGGGATTTCAAATTTCCGTGTACAGCGAAGACGTCCCGGGTGCACGCTCACTCAGAAGAGGCGAAGAAGGAACACTCTTCGTATCGACCCGAAGAGAAGGCCGGGTGTATGCGTTGGTCGACCGGGACAACGATTACTCGCCCGATCGGGTATATACGATTCTCAGCGGTCTCAATATGCCGAACGGGCTTGCGTTTCGCGACGGCGATCTCTATGTCGCCGAAGTACATCGGGTGATTCGCCTGGACGATATCGAAACCCGTCTCGATGATCCTCCGGAACCGGTCGTCATCAACGACGACTTTCCAAATGACCGACGTCACGGGTGGAAATATATCGACTTCGGACCCGACGGGAAGCTCTACGTCCCTGTCGGAGCACCGTGTAACACCTGTGAGCCGCCGGACTGGCGCTTTTCGACGATCCTCCGCATGAACGCAGACGGGAGCGGTCTGGAAATGTACGCCGAGGGGATTCGAAACACGGTGGGATTCGACTGGCATCCGGAAACCGGGGAGCTCTGGTTTACCGACAACGGACGGGATCATCTCGGTGACAACCGTCCACCGGATGAGCTCAATCGCGTTTCGACTCAGGGACAGCACTTCGGCTATCCATATCTCCACGGACGTGACGTACACGATCCGACCTACT
>CAYLZA010000105.1:0-7627 GCA_964387575.1 uncultured Spirochaetales bacterium
GAATCGTTTATGCCATGAAAGTCGTTTTTTCGTGCTTTCCACGTCGCCCGTCAACAGATAATGGTTATATACTTCCATATACGCGGGGATGAAAATATTCTCCGGGCAACCTGGCACGCAATACGCACAGGAGGTGCACATGGCATCGAAATTCGCACGCAGCTCTTCGACTCTTTTTTCGAACGCTTCGGTATCCAGCTCTTTGTAACGGTCGGCATATCCGACGTTTTCTTCTACCTGCGCTACGGTGTTCATTCCCGATAAAGCGATATCGATATATGGAGACTCGATGCAGAATCGAATACCTTCTTCGACACCGTTTTTGTCGCTTCCGGCGAATATCTTCAATCTGTCTTTGTACTCCGCGATGATCCCACCATGAAGCGGGTTCATTGCGGCAATACCGAGTCCATGCTCAACCGCGTAACGCACTCCCTCCTCCCGTTGTCCGAAATTAATAGCATTGTAGGGAACCATCAAAAACTCAAAGATTTCATCGTCCACGATTTTTCGCAGCCCCGCAGACTCCAGATGTGATGAGACCCCAACGTGTTTTATCAATCCTTCTTTGTACGCTTTGAGAATGCCGTCGAGACAGCCACCCTTGCGTTTTGCGTTTTCATACGCATCGAGCGTTATAATGCACCAGAGAAAATAAAAGTCGATCCGTTCCACACCAAGACGTTTGAGCGAGGTATCGATCTTTTCTCGTACCTCCGATTCACTCAAACCGTTTGGTCCTTTTGTCGCAACCATCCAGTTCTCTGTAGGCATATCCTCGAGCGCTTTTCCGAGAATCGATTCGCTCCTGTCGTCGCAGTATCCGGGTGCGGTATCGAAATAGTTGATACCGAGCTCGTTCGCGCGTCTCAAGGCGGCCACTGCCGCTTCATCACTTATGTCTTTGTTCCATCGCATCCCTCCCATTCCGAGAAGAGAAATTGTTTCGCCTGTTTTTCCGTATGTCTTATAATTCATAATTGACTCCTCTTTTTCGAAACGATCTCCGAGGTTTAGACTCTGGCCCTGCACCGATCCACAGAGCCCGACAACGCCGCCTTCAGCGCCATTGTCGGTTCTCCGATACAAAGAAACCTGTGACCCCGTTTCTGGAGCTCTTCGGCATCGCCGATCACCCACATCGATTTACCCGCTCTTCGTCCTGCATCTCTGATTCTCGACTCGGCTTCAATCACCTTCGGATCGTTCATCGTTCCGCCAACTATCATAATCTACCTGATCCACCCAGAAGTTGCCAACACCTCCCGGTCGTCTGTGCCCACGTGGCGGCAATCGTGTTGCATCAGCAACCCTGTCGAGTTGCGCAGGATCATCCACCGAAGGGAGAAGGATCCCGCACGGTCCTCTATCGATCGTTCGTCTGATCGTTGAATACCCGGAATCAATAGGCCGAATAAAGACGGCGAAATCGATGCGGCGTCCTACCGCACACACTTCGGCTACGGTCTCATCATTGTGAGCTCCGTGCTCCTGATCGATAATTACGTAATCGAGCCCGGACTTCCGGGCTATTTCTATAAAACCGGACCAAACGTGAAACGTCACGAGTACACCGGTGATCAATGCGTTGTTATCGAGCTTTCGCTTAAGTTCAATTGCTGGTTTCATCATCGATCCTCGAAATATGTTGAAATCCCCTCTGCTACGGGGTCGACCACGATCGGTATTCCCCCGGATCGAAGCGATTCGGTTCCCGCTACCCCGGTGGCAACCGCCTCACGTGCTGCAATCGGCGACGTATTCGGTTTGGTCCCGTCTCTAACGAACTGAAGAAAGCTCTCGACGATTACCGGATCGGCTCCTCCGTGGCTGCCTGCGACAGGACGTAAATTGTGTATTTGATCGGGAAGACCGTATTTGTCCGTTCGTTTGTTGTATACTTCTATCCGACACTCCCCATGATCCCCGAAATTTTCGATTCTGCCGCGATCGCCGATAAATGTGTAATTGCGACATGCATCGGGGGTATAGTGGCATTGCATATAGCTCGCCTGCACTCCGTTGTCGAGCTCCATCAGAATCATGCTGTGATCCTCGATATCTATCTCGGGCGAAAGATTGTTCTGATCAAGCGGGGGCCAGTTCTCGATCCGCCAATCCGGATTCGGAGATTCGGAAGCATCGCGACGACTGCAGCGATTGTACACGCTCAACCGTCCCATACCGACGACCCGGCGAGAGTACCCTCCGGATAGCCAGTGAATAACATCGATATCATGTGCTCCTTTTTGGAGGAGCATTCCGTTCGAAAACCGACATTTTGAGTGCCAATCCTTGAAATATGCGTCTCCTCCGTATGAGACGAAGTGCCTGCACCATACCGCATGAAGTTTACCGATCGTCCCCGCCTCGATGATCTCTTTCATTTTGATGATAGCCGGAAAGTAGCGCATGTTGTGTCCGAGAAAGAGCTTACTCCCGGTTCGTCTCGCCGTTTCGAGGATTCTGTCGCATCCTTCGACGGTGATGGCCATCGGTTTTTCGAGATACACCGATTTCCCCGCTTCGAGCGCGGCAACTGCATGTTCTTCGTGAAGAAAATCCGGTGTGGTTATGAACACGCAATCGACATCCTCTCGCGCGAGAACACGCCGGTAATCTTCGGTACCGAAAACGGCTTCGCCGTACCGTTCTTCGAGTGATGCGATGACGTTTGGATCGGTGTCCGCAACCGCGACGACCCGTGTCCCGTTTTCGGGATCATGTGCATTCGAGGCAAGCGCCCCTCGCCCGCCGCCACCGATGACGCCTATACCGAGTTGATTACGCATGGTCTTCGTTATAGTGAATCAGCCGCGACGGCTCAAGTGGTGTAGACGCAACGACCGCCTGAAACCGTCATGACGACCTCGATATTGCCGATCTCTGATGGTGCGACCCGTCTCGGATCCTTTGAAAGCGCAACCAGATCCGCATTCATCCCCTGCCGGATACGTCCTTTTCGATCCTCGAGATGCTCCGCATACGCGCTCTCAACCGTGTAGCATCGAAGCGCTTCTTCGACGCCGATCGCTTCCGGTCCTTCACGATCTACGACGTTTTGTATACCGACAAGCGGCTCGAATGTTGATTCCGCAGGCGCATCCGATCCAAATGACACATGAACCCCCGCATCGATAAGCGATCTGTACGGATAGGCCCGCCGCGCCCTTTCAGGACCGAGTAGCCGTTCATCTTTTTCATAGTGTCCGATCGCGTGCGGCTGCGCCGCGATGAGAACTCCGAGTTTTGCAAGCCGCTCTATATCCTCGGGCCGAATGAGCTGTGCGTGCTCGAGCCTGAACCGCGCGTCGGCCGCCTGAGGATGAATTTCGACGAGTCTTTCGAGTGCATCCAGGAACTCCTTTATCGCTCGATCTCCTATTGCATGAAACGCCGCCTGCTCGCCTCGTCGTGCAAACGGTTTGAGTATCTTTTCTATCTCCAACGACGGGTTTCCCAATCCGCTGTTTCCCGAATCGTCCGCGTAATCCTCGGTAAGCCAGGCGGATCGGGAGGAGAAGGCGCCGTCGAGAAAGTACTTCCATGGGCCTTTTGCATACCATTGGGAGGCGTACGGTCCGACTCCCATAAACATCGAAAGCGCCGGGCGTTGCCCGTACCGCCAGCACGAAAACCTGCATGTGAGATCACCACGCTTGTACAGTTTTCTCAGATTCCAGACCGTCGGATAGAACCACGTGTTGTCTCCGACCGACGTAATACCCGCTTCCCGAAAAAGCTCGAGACACCGTTCGAGGCATCTCATGTTGAGCCGCGGCTTGAAGTGCATGCTCCAGAAGGAACGTCGAAAATACGGATTTTCATGCGCATCCCTGAGCACCCCGGTCGGTTCTCCATTTTCGTCGCGGAGTATCTTACCTCCACGGGGGTCGGGGGAGCGTGAATCGATTTTCATCTTTTTCAGGGCGAGGCTGTTTACCCACATACCGTGCCCGGAGAACTGAATAAGAATTACCGGATTATCAGGAAACGCCTCGTCGAGTATTTCTCGATGGGGTTCGGTGCAATAGCCATAGTCCCATCCAACTGCGAGAATCAATCTTCCTCGACGTGTATCCGAAAATTCCTCACGGAGTTTTTCGACGATCTGATTTTCATTGAGCCCATCGAGCTTGACGTGATTTGCCCAGTTCCCGAGTCCAACTGCGTGAATATGATTATCGTGAAATCCCGGAAGGATTACCCCACCATCGAGATTCACTATCCGGGCATCGGCGCCCGCAGACTCGAGCACTTCATTCCTGGATCCTACCTGCAGTATCTCTTCATCCTCGATAAGGACCGCTTCCTCGTCGGGTGTCGAATCGAGCGTTATGACACAGGCTCCGGTAATAACCGTCCGCTGAGCTTTACTCTTCTTCGTCTTCATCATCCAATTCGTCGGAATCGGCTTCCTCAGGTGCTTCTTCCTCATCCTCCGAAGGAAGGATGATATAGGTCTCCTTTGGATAGCTCTCCTCACGTCTTTCGGCTAAGGTGTGAATGAGCTTGGTGATTATCGTTCTACCTTCCTCGTTTTCGCCGAGGAGCGGCGTGATAAACTCATCTATGTACTCATCCCGTTTTTGCTCTTCGATCAAGCTGAGATTCCACGCAAAAATCGCGACGCTGTACCGTGTCGTCAAGCTCTCGAACAGACCTTCGATCGGTTCGGCAAACTCGATTATCATATCCCTGGCGTCGGGATACTTACGAAGTGGATAGACGATTTCGCCCTCCCGCAAGACGAATTTATTGAGTACTTTGTTGATTTCTCTTCGGGCTTTTTTGTCTCCGGTCCCCATTTCATCCTCCCGTATTGAAAACGCCGGCTCCCACGGCGGAGAGGCCAACGTGTTAAGAATGCCGTTGTCAGCGCCTCGATGGTAGCGATTCTCATGCACTGACGACGAAGTTTTCGTTCCGCAATCTGCTTTCGCCGTTCCAGCGATACGCAGCAAGAAATCCCCCTTTGGCTATGCTGTAATCGAGACACGCGACATTGGAAGATAAGATCTGCGGTATCCGCTCCTCGAGCCAATAGTGTCCGATAAACACTGGGTTCGATTCTGCATAACCGGGTATTTTCCCGGCATCTTCAGGTTGCAGCGGCGTATCAGCGATACTCGCCCTCGACGGCATTGCCATCTCTCGATATGAAGCATCGCCGGGATCAAGCCACCATTTGACCCGCATTTCTTTTCGCCGATTTCCGTCCTTATCGATAAAAACTTCATCCGTCGGAAGATCGATTTCAATTCCTTTTAACAGCGCTCCCACCGCATCGAATTCAGGATTTCTTCTATCTGCAGAACGATACAGAAGCTCTTCAGTAAGAATATTCCCTTCATCCGAAAACCGCGCCACCAGTTCTACCGCTTTCGGATCCCACGCGGCATGAACAATTCTGATATCGTCGAGATCGAGATAAAGCGGTAACGTCAAAAACCAGCCCAGATACGATTCCCACTCGTCTCGATGGTTTCTGAATTGATAAAGCGTTTCAATATGTTGATACAGATGCCGATCATTGCGGGATCGGAGCCAGTCGCCGCCGTCGGGTTTCTTTTTCGAAAAACAGAGCGCATTATACTCATGATTTCCCATTACACCCAAAGCGGCACCGGAATCCACCATACATCGTACTGTCTCGAGGGTTTTGCGAATCGACGGTCCCCGATCGATAAAGTCGCCTACGAATACGATCGTTCGCTCGGAGTGCTCGTATGTGCCGTTGCGTTTCTCGTAACCGAGCGTCTTCAGTAGTTTCTCAAGAGGCTCTGCGTAGCCGTGAAGATCACCTATAATATCGTAACTCATTGGTTTTTTCGCTTTGCGTTGATCACATCGCAGAGCCAGTGTTTTTCCCGCTCGGAAAGATGCTCTCCTATCGCATAGTGCTTTACTCCGGCTTCAAATCTGCACGCAGTAACCGGATGGCCGCTTCGTGTAGTACCCGACTCAACCTTCGCAGGACCGAGCTCAGAAACCGGAAGATCCAGATAGCTTTTGAACGGCCCGACCTTGCGCTCTATTCTCACTGAGCCGGTACGGTCGAATTCGATTTCGGTCTTCCTGAAAACGGATGATATCGCCTTGCCGAGAATAAGCAACCCGGCTCCCCAAAACGGAAGCGAAAAAAGTACCGTTGCCGCAGGTCCTCCCATCGCAATCGCGATCACCGTCCAAAAACCAATAAATCCATTCCAGAATAGTGCAAACGATATCAGAAAAATTCCGGACCCGCGAAACCCGGCGGCCGGGATCGTGATGTTCTGAGAACCGTCCCTGTTCTCTTTCACTTTGATCCTGGATCCCGCCGGTGGTCTTCGCAAGCCCGGTCTGTCGGGGGAACGACGGATCGACAATCCGGAAGGTCCGATCCTTCCCTCCATCAACGCAATCGCCTCTTCCGGCTCGAGGCTTCTGTACACCTCATCAGGTTCGAGATACGTCTCGAGTACGACACGAAGATCCTCGGGCAGCTTGAGTCGCGCCTGGTCGAGATCGATCCGCATATTTTTTACCGGTAAATCCGACGGATTTTGATGCGATATAACGAACAGAAGTGTTGCTGCGCAGGCATAGTAGTCGGAGCGAACCGACGCGCGACCGGAAAATTGCTCAACCGGTATAAACCCGGGCGTACCGATTACGGTCATTCCGTTCGAGGTCAGAACATTCTGAACCCCGCCGAAATCAACAAGATGGATTTTGCCGTCGTCGTCGACGATTATGTTACGCGGATTTATATCACGGTGCACGATCGGAGGTGAAAACGAGTGTATATAGCGAACGATATCCAATAAATCTATCGCCATGCGCCGGATATCGTGGATCGAATCGCGTATTCCTCTTCGAACTCGTTCTTCGAGTGTTATCCCCGTAACGAGCTCCTGAACAAGCACATAACTCGTAGATCCCTTGTCTTTATAATCGAAAAAATCTACATAGCGCGGTATGCGAGGATGATCGAGAAGCCGCAATATCCGAGCTTCGGACTCGAAGCGATCGAATTCCTTCCAGCCGCCGGCCTCCGACAGGTTGAAAAACTTTGCGACGATTCTTCGATCGGTTTCAAGATCCAAACCCCGCCATGTTTCACCTTGTGCGCCTTTTCCGATCCGTTCCACCATCCGGTAACGCGCTTTTAGATCGGTTCCCGGAGTCATTCAACGTCAGAATACTGCTACAAATCTGCTCGGTCAACGACAAGTGTTCAACGAAACGCCCGGTATTCAAAAGCTGCCATGCTGTTGACAACACGATTCGGGGCACCTACGGTAACGGCAACGGAGGAAATAACGAAAAATGTCACAATCCCGACCCGGCAAACTGGTAGTCGATCATGTTCCCGGCGACTATGTGCGGTTTATCTACTCCGACGAAGAATTGTTTCGGTACCGGTATCGGGGATCAGGCCTCGAATCCGAATCGCCACGGCCGGTTTTTCATCCGATGCGGACACTGTCCGGAAACGTAGTCACTGCGGATCGACCATGGGATCACCGCTGGCATCGTGGGCTGTCTATGACTTCCGCGGAGCTCAGCGGAACCAATTTCTGGGGTGGTCCGACCTATGTTCGCGATCGCGGATACGTGATGCTGGCTAATCACGGCCGAC
>CAYLZA010000106.1:0-7602 GCA_964387575.1 uncultured Spirochaetales bacterium
GGGGGCTTACGGTGCTGCTGAAGCCGCGGAGAGCCGGACAAACCATGAAAGGCACAGCCTCAAACGGAAACCGTGCCCAAAGGACGCGGCTTCAGCTTTAGTAAAACGGGGCGGATGTATAAGCCGGGTTCTGTACCCTTTCGGGTGGCGACCATCTATCTGAGACGATCCGTCACCGAATCGTTTACGCAACCTACCTGCGGCTTATCGGACGAACAATCCTGCCGCGATTTGGTTTTGCTCCTGACGAGGTTTACCGTCTCCTCCCGTTACCGGTTGGAAGGTGAGCTCTTACCTCACCGTTTCACCCTTACCCCGCTACTAAATCGCTTTCGACGATTTAGTAGCGGGGCGGTTTGTTTTCTGTGGCACTTTCTGTCCCGCCGAAGGCGTACCTTCGTACGAGCCCGGGTATTACCCGGCGTCATGTTCTACGGAGCCCGGACTTTCCTCCGGAGGATATACCCCGGCGGCCGCCACATCCGCCCCTCCAGCTTTTACAGTATCGACCTATTCTTCTTCGTTATCAACATTCGCAAGGTCAGCAAGACTTCCTGCATCGTCTTCATGAAAAAACATCGGTTCTTCTTCGCTTTCTTCGTAGAAAAGGATTCGGCTGCAATATGGGCAGAATCGTATCTCCTCTCCCATGCGAACCTCGTTCTCGAACTGCGCAGGTAAACGCATATGGCACCCGGTGCACACGGAATTACGAACAGGAACTATGCCTACACCGGCCTTGCTGCGGATTATTCGCTCGAACTTAAATAGTATTTCTTCGTCGAGCCCAGGTGTGACTTCTTTTTCCTGTTCCTTCAATTCTTCGAGATTCTGCTTTTTTTCCTCGCTCTCGTCCTGAATACGTTTTTGTTCTTCTTCCAGCTCTTTTTCCTGCTGCTCGATCATGGCTTCTTCCCGCTCGAGCTCATGAGCAAGTTCTTCGTACTCTTTTTCCTCTCGAAGGATGTCTTTTCTGAGCTGTTGTTCCTTTTCCGTTGCATCCCGGATCTCTTTATCTAGCGCTTCATACTCGCGTTGGGTTTTTATGAGATCCATCTGCTTTTCGTACTTTTCGCGCTCCATCTCGGCTTCTGCGAGCTTGTTGCGCAGTCTGCTTATATTGTGTTTTGCGTCTTCCGCCTGCTGGTTTTTCTCGATATACTGCTTCCTGAGACGGTTGAGTAATTCCGTCTTGGTCGTCAGTGTCCGTGGAATTTCATGAATTTCACGTTCAATTTCATACCGTTGCGATAGAATGCCCTGCAACGTCTGTAGCTTATCAAATACCTCTTGCATTACCATGACGTGTCCTCCCTGTGTTAGTGGTCGATATAATCTTTGAGCCTTCGACTCCGTTTGGGATGTCGGAGCCTCCTGAGTGCCTTAGCTTCTATCTGCCTGATTCGTTCTCTCGTGACATTGAAATAGAGTCCGACTTCTTCGAGCGTAAGTGAATAGCCGTCATCGAGGCCAAAACGCATTTTAAGCACTTCCTGCTCCCGGTGGGGAAGCGTGGAGAGCACCCCTTTGAGCTGCTCCTGCAATAGCGTAAATGCGGTTTGACTCGCGGGATTCTCAACATCCTTGTCCTCGATAAAATCACCGAGGAGCGAATCCTCTTCTTCACCGATCGGAGTTTCGAGCGAAATCGGCTCACGGGCTACGTTTTTTACCGATTTCACCCGAATGACCGACCATCCGAGTCGGTCGGCTATTTCTTCGTCGGTCGGCTCCCGTCCATATAGCTGCATGAGCTGTCTCGATTCGCGGATTACTTTATTTATCTGCTCGATCATATGAACCGGGACGCGAATGGTCCGGGCCTGATCGCTGATCGATCTCGTTATCGCCTGACGAATCCACCACGTTGCATACGTCGAGAACTTGTATCCTTTTCTATACTCAAACTTTTCAACCGCCTTTATCAGCCCGATGTTGCCTTCCTGCACTAAATCGAAGAAGTGCAAACCTCTGTTTGTATACTTTTTTGCGATGCTAACAACGAGTCTCAAGTTTGCCTGGATTAGCTTGTCCTTGGCGCTCTTCATCATTTCGCGTCCATACGCTATATCCTCGGCTTTCTTCTGGATCGATTCTATCGACTCCTCGAATTCTGTTTCGAGGTTGGATAATTTTTTGTCCGATATCTGATACTGCCGGATCTGCTCTTTTATCACATCCGCAGTCAGACCGAGCTTATCCTCGATTTTTCGTCGTTCTTCGGTAATCGCGAGCCCGCGCCCCATCGATCGAAGTTGACGGTAACTCGAAACCTGCAGCCGTCTTTCGATTCTCCTTTGTTCATTCGAGTATCTACTAATCTTTTTTGCGGCGTTGATGAATTTGTCCGAAAAATGGAGAATTTCTTCCTGCTGTATGTCGATTTTTTGCAGTGCCGGAACGAGCGATTTTCTTCGCTTTTCGAGCTCCGAATCGTTAAAGATATCCTCGCCCGTTGCAACTTTTCTTTTTTTGGAATCGATGTACTGATTCAGCTGTTGATTCATCGCGCGCAGCTCTTCGCGATAGAATTGATTCAGCCTGCGTCGCCGAGAGAGCATTTCAGAAATCTCTTTCTTCGAAAGATTGAGCTCATGCGGGTCTATTTTTTCATGTATCTGCTGTAGCACGACATGCATTTCAGGAATGAGAAGACCCGAGCTGTGAATCACCTCTCGAATGATGTTTTCTCCATCCTCCATCCGCTTCGAAAGCTCAACTTCCTGCTCAGCGGTCAGGAGGTTTTCTTTTCCTATCTCACGCAGATATAGCCTGATTGGATCGTCTATTGCGCTTTCGCGGTCACTATACACGAGCTTCTTTTTAGGAGTTTTTTTCGCACCGTTCGGCTCCCGTTCTTTCTTTTTCTCTACTTCTGCGGTTTCTTCATCGACCGGCTCTTCGAGGTCTTCCTCGATAACGGTTATTTTGTTTTTTTCCAGCAAGCTGAAAACCTCGTCTATTTGTTCTGAATTTGCCAGAGACTCCGGCAAAAAATCGCTTACTTCATCGTACGTTATCGTCTTTTTCTTTTTCGCATAGTCAAGGAGTCTGGTGACTATTGGATCATTCTGTATTTCACTCATACTTGATATTCCTTAACTTCTCTAATTCTTCGCCTATCCACATTATCTCTTCTTGAATAATTTTGATTTCTGAAAGGCTTTTGCCGTTTCTATCTAATTCCCGATTTCTGCGGATGAGCTGTTCACGCCGTTCTTTCAAAGAGCGTTCCTTTATTCGATTTACCGATTCGCTGACAAGCCGTTTCCCGTGCGCGGAGAACTCGTTGCCGGAAGCTTTTTCGGTTATCAATCTTCGCAAGTCCTCGTCTTCAACATGATTCAGGAGTGCATCCATCGAAGTAGCTTCTTCGCGAAAACACTCTTCTAAAGCGATGTATAGCTCTTTTGCGTGTCCGTCGGTCAGGTCTTCCGCATTTATAGCCGAACGCACGATCGAGAAATAATCTCTGTTGACTGCGCACGCAAGCAGTAAATACAGATCATGAGAAACGTCGATCCCCTTTTTTTGCGGTTTCGTTGCGTGAGTTTCCCGACGATCAAACTTCGATTTGAGCTCCGTTCTCGCGTAATCATTCCTCACGGCACTCGGATCTACGCCCAATGCGTCTGCAACCTCGTGCAACAATGATTCTTTGCGTACTTCTGAGCTTATAAGATCTAAATATGGTATAAGATAGCGGAGTGCGGACTCTTTCCCCCCTGCATCCGTGATATCAAAATGCTCTACCGCTCGCTTCAGAATAAAAGTAAAACCTTTTTGCTTTAATTTCAACAATTTTTGTAATTCCGGGTAGTTACCGCTTCGCATATAATCGCCCGGGTCTCCATCGGACGGCAGAATTACGACTTCGCTTTGGATGCCGGTTTTTTCGCATGTTGCGACCGATTTTTCTGCCGCCGTTTTTCCCGCATCGTCCCCGTCAAACAGCAGCGTTCCGTTGTCCGCGTAGCGTTTCAAGATATGTGCCTGGTTTTCGGTAAAAGCCGTCCCGAGCGGGGCTACACTGTGCCCAATATCGGCCTGATGGAGTGCAATAACGTCCAAATATCCTTCCGTAACTACAAATGTTCTGTTTTTCCGTATTTGTGCAAACGACTCGAAAAGACCATACAGAGTTCCCCGCTTATTGAATATCGGCGTATCAGGGGAGTTCAAATACTTTGGCTCCGTATCTCCCAAAGCTCTTCCGCCGAAGGCGATTGTATCTCCGTTTCGATTGCGAATGGGAAATATAATACGATTACTGAATAGACTCAATCCCTTGTACCGTTTTGAGAACATGCCGCTCTTATCGAGAAATTCTTGTGAATAGTTTTTTCTGAGCAGGAAATTGTAAAGCCATCGTCTGTCCCCGGGTGCGAACCCGATATTGAATTTCTCGACACTTTCGGTGGTAACTCCACGATCGAGAAGATACCGACGAGCTTCGGAAGCTTGTTTGCTGTTGAGAAGCAGATAGCTAAAACTCCCCGAAACCCGGCCATAGAGCTCTCGCATCGCGCTTCGCTCGTCATCACCCCGGTCGGATCTCCCTCTCGGTAGCTCAACCCCCGCTTCCTTTGCAAGTACTTCTACTGCTTCCACAAACGAGAGATTCTCGATGTCCATGATAAACGAAAAAAGTGTACCGCCTTTCTGACAACCGAAGCAGTAGAAGACGTTTTCACGCGGCGAAACGGTAAACGAAGGCGTCTTTTCGTTGTGAAACGGGCATAAGCCCCAATACCGGTCTCCTTTACGCTCCAATGCGACGTATTTCTGCGCCACATCGGTAAGTGAGACTCGTTCGGAGATTTGATCCAGCGTACTTTGAGGTATCCGCATCCTCAGCAATTCAGCTTTTTTTCAGATAGAGATTCTTTGCCGAAATATGTTCGTCGAAATTCGTCGAAAATTCGTGTCTCCCCGCTTCCGGATCCTTCAACACGAAATAAAAAAAATCGCTTTCGTCGGGGTAAACTGCGGCCTCGAGCGCCGTACGACCCGGGCTTGCAATCGGACCGGGAGGCAATCCTTTCGAGTAATAGGTGTTGTACTGTGATGCAATACCGAGGTCGTCGTATGTGAGAACATCGGGATGCTCCTCTCCAAGCTCTTCGGTCAAGACATACGCTACGGTTGCACAACTCTGCAGCTTCATATTCGCTTCCAGCCGATTGTAAAACACCGACGCCATCAGCGAAGCCTCATCCGCTGTGCGATACTCCCGCTCCACTATCGAGGCAATAGTGACGATACGATGAATCCTCTCCGGTGGCATTTCCCCGGTTTCCGGCGATATTTCCCGGAGAGTACGTATAAACGTACCGACCATTTGTTCTACGACTCGTTCCGCCGGAAAATCCTTCGGGAACAGGTACGTATCCGGGTACAGATATCCTTCGAGGCTCTCCGCCTTCACCGGGAATGCATCTATCGACGACGGATTTCGCACAACATCCAAAAATTCGTTCTTACCCGTTATTCCTCGCGCTTCCAATCGTTCGGCTATCTGAGTCGACTTCCATCCTTCGGGAATCACTACTTTCGTCAGCACTTCACTTCCTGAAACGAGCACATCATGAACCTGCATCGTGTGAGCGTCGACAGGAATACGATATGTACCTCGTTGAAAGTCTCCCTGTGAGCCATTCAGTTTACTCACGGCCTTCAGAAAAAAGGACGATCGAATAATGCCGTCGCTTTTCAATCTGTCGGCGATTCCGCCGACATGCTCACCTTCGGCGATTGTAACGATCTGCTCGCTTTCTTTCATTGTGTCCGTCGGTGCATTTATCGCTTCAACCAACGCAAGCACGCCTATAGCACAACACACAAAGACGGCTGCCGAGATTACAGCAATTTTGAGCGATGTCTTCATCATGGAGCTTCCCTTGTAAGTATGATTTCTACGCGTCTGTTTTTCCAGGCGTTCTTCTCGTCGCTATACGGGACGAGCGTATCCGTAACTCCCTTTCCGTATGCCGCTATCCACCCACCTCCGACGCCACGGTAGATCAGCTCCTCACGAACGGCCACGGCCTTTTTTTCGGTGATGGTTTTCGCCCTCCCCTGGTCATCGTCATCATTGCCCGGTAATTCATACGCTTCGACTTTAATATAATAAGAGTCGTAAGATTTGAGTATCTCCGTCAAACGGCTCATTATCCACTCGTTTCGTGTGCCCGCATCCCCGTTCTCCCACACGAGACTGCTGCCGTCCTGTGTAAACGATAAGCTCGTGAGTCTGATAACCATTCTGTTTTTGAATCGATGGACCAGGATATCGGTTTGTATAGTGCCTCGAGCCCGTGTCCGGTTGCCGAGCTCGTCGCCGATTGCAATCGTGTAGGCATACCGTTGAGCAGACATCACGAGCTCACCGTGATCCGAGGTTCCGTCCCACTCGATTACTCTGACAGGTCTTCTCTTGCCGAAAAACGTCCGGAACGGATTGCCTTTCGGATCGTTAATGACGAGCTCCCACTCCGAGATTTCACTGTCGTCGGTCACGCCGATCGTTATCAGTAATGTGTCGTCGGATCCGTCACCATCCGGCGAAAAACGAGACGGAGTCGTGACGATAGACAGCTGTGGCGCCGAGATATCGATATAGAAGGGAGCCGTAGATGCTCGAGGCGCATCGCCTTTCTCGTACACTACGGTGTATCGAGCCCGATATTCTCCCTCGACGATTCTTCCTTCGCTGTTTCTTCCGTCCCAGATGATTTTTTGTGGGAGCCTCGTTCCCGCGAATTCTCGTACCACCGCTCCGTCGACATCGATAATCTCGAGCGTCCACGAATTCACACCTTCCGCAACGGAAGTGAATGTCGAAACCGACACCGTATCCAACCTCCCGTCGCCGTTCGGAGAAAATCGTCGTATATCGGTGGAGCACCGAATCTGAGCTATCCGCGTATCGAGACGAACCTCTTCCGAACGAGCGTATCCGGTATTACCGGCACTATCGGTCGAGCTTACTTCGAAATAGTAGACACCGTCCTCGACCGGATCGTTGTTCTCGTCGGTTCCGTCCCACACAAACGAGGATGTCCTGCCTTTCCAGTATATCTTTCTGACCACCTCTCCTGCGGCCGATTTGACTGCGGCGCGCCACAGTTGCTCGTCGCTCGAGGACGTGTTGAATCGGACGATATCTTTTTTCCCGTCCTGATTCGGTGAAAACAATGCAGTGCTCGCCCCGACATCGGCCTGCGGCGGCTTGGTGTCTACGCTGAATTCGAGACACCTGTCGCTTGAGACATTTCCATTCACATATATCGTCGTTATCTCGGCGTAATAGGTCCCGTCACGTACCAGATCGCCCGTGTCGGTCAGTCCCCGCCAGGATATCTCACTCTGTCCGATTTCGAAGCCCTCCGATAGCGTTCGTACTATCGTACCGTCGTTTCGCTTGATCCGGAGCGAAAACGATTCTATCCCCTCTTCAACCTCGAGATTCACCCAAAAACGCTGGGAGTCCTGTACTGCGTCCGCGTTCGGCGATATCGCGTCGAATTCTCTGGTCAATACGACCGGTGTATGCATAATCAGGACGGAAAATGAAATGGTTCTGGAGACGCCCTTGTTCCC
>CAYLZA010000107.1:0-7565 GCA_964387575.1 uncultured Spirochaetales bacterium
CCGATACTTTTAACAGGGCGCTTATGAATCCGCGTACACGGTGTAACGATTATGTTCTCCATCGAATTCAGCCGCGAGACACGATATCATCACTCGCCGGAAGATACGGTGTACCCATAGGATCGATACTGGCATTCAATCCCGAGGTCAAACCGCGATTCCTGCACGTCGGAACCCCGCTTATCATTCCGAACCCGGCGAAAATTGGAAACACAACGAATGTCGATGTACCATCCCAACCGGCGCACGCAGTCGGATCGCGTTTTGCGTCGAGCCCGGGCGGCGCACCATGAGCGTCGGAGAGAAAGCGTGAAGCGATCCATGCTCCGGTGCGGCACACGCATCACTGTTCTCGTCGTACTATGCTCGTTCTCACCTATAACTGCAGCGTTTTCTCAATCGAATACACACGAGTCGACCGGTAGCCACATCACCGAAATGACAACCTCAATCGAGTGGAGCGATATGATGATAAAAACCGGTGTGGTTGTTTCACTACGCGATTTCTCCGGGCCGCTTCCGACGGTTCGAAGGGAAGCGGAAACCGAAGCGTTCGAGGCTCTTCCGGACCACCTTGCAACGGCGCTCGCCGATGTACGAATCGACTCCTATTACACGATTGCCGACCGGATCGTTTCGAGCTCTGCGCTACTCGAACGATTTTCTACGTTCGCGACCGGAGCGACGAAATCAACGAGCTACGTGGGAACCGATTTTCAGTCGCTCCACATCAATTTCGAGCACCGTATATATCCCGATCTCATCGATCTTTTTCTCGATCACACCCGCGCATATAGCCACAAACCGTATGTCGGATACTATCCGTCGACTGCATTTACCGGCATCGTTATATATGCCGTAGGCACATACAACGTGCATGGAGAAAACGGCTTATCGAAGCTCGAACCGGCGTTCTTCCCGAAGATTTTTGACGAGAACATGCGTCTTTTTTTCGAATCCGGAATGGTCGACCCCGATATAATCCGAGAATGGGGCGCGGTTGCATATACCGACGACATCGATTTGAGCGCTCATCGCGATCGAATCGGGGAGCTCCCACTCAGAACGACCGCACGAGGAATCTTCGGAGAAAACCGCACCGATATTCTCATCCCGAGCGACACGGTCGAACGGATCCGCGCGGTCCCATCGAACGCACGTCTTCTTTCCGAAGGACGCATTCTCATCATCTGCGATCTTCCGTAGCCGGGGCCCCTACCGCCGTCAATTGACTTTCGATTCCCGATATGATTGTAATGTACGCATGCTTCAAAACCCGATAGCCCGCACGTTTTTCGTCTTATTATGTGTAGCTCTCCTTTCGAGATGCGGCGCACGTCCTGAAGGGTGGGGCGTATTGCTCTGGTCACACGATGAGCAGGAGCTTTCCACCGGAGCGGTTATCGGTATCTATGATACATCGAGTCTGAGACAAACCTATACTGTCCGTGCCGGAAACGACGACAATATGATCGAAATCGATCAATGGCGTGTCGAGTTCTTCAAGAATAAACGCGAAGCGGAAGCGTTTCAAACCGAGTATCAGCCGTATAAAGACCTATACGGAGCCGCCCGACTCGACAGTCTTCGTGTCAGGGCTAAAGAGAGCCGCGACGCCGGGCAAGTGTATAAGCTCCGGGAAGGCGAAATCGTAAAGATCGTCGACAGAAACGACACGCCGGTTACGATCGGCGGTTATGAGGGATACTGGTACGGCGTTTTGACCTCGACCGGAGTATCCGGGTTTACATTTGGTGAGTATCTCCAGGTCGATACCCTCGATGCGCTCAAATCCGCCGATCAGATCGAAGAGAGAGATGAGTTCCTGGAGCTTTTTCTCAATTCAAATTTCCGACCGGCCTACTATCGTGATATGGCACGGTCCGGGCGGATCGACTTGGAACGATTTACCCCTGAATACGGGGTGTTTCCCGATCCGGAAAACTCGAAAATCGTCGTGGTGAATGAAGAGCATACGAGCACGCTCGAATACGAAGCGATCTCGCGGCCGACGAACGACTCGTACGCATTCGAGGGATCTACTCTGATACTCACGAGAGTTACTACCAATCGGGTAAATTTCATCTATACCGACGACGGTGTACGATACGACGAGGACTATGTATATTTTCCACGTGACATCGATATGATTGTCATTCAGGAACAGGAAAGACGTGACGCACTGCTCGAACGTTTTGTCGCTCAAGGAGCAACGCTCGTGAGCTCGGCATATGGAAACATCGCTATGACGTCCGACGGAAGTTTTACCTGGGAAGGATATGAACGGATTGTGCCGGACATACTCTCGGCACGGACCGAATCCGAAGGAACAGTCGATTTCCCGCTTCACCTCGATGAACCGGTGCGTTCCGATTATGACGGAGCGATTTCGTTTACGTTCGCGTCGACCCCGGAAGAAGAGACGATTCATTTCCTCTATCGATTTCAGAACGACGGAGTACAATTGACCTATCTTCCGGAACAAATGGTGGACGGAAACCTCGTTGTGGGAGACGGGAACTCTCCGGTTATCATATACTTTCAGTATTCGTCGTAGAACATGGTCTGTGCGCGACTTTCCAACATTTCACTTGCGTTCGGCGATCGTGATCTTCTCAAAGGGATCGACCTGAATCTCGATACGAAAAGCAGGATTGCACTTTCCGGCGAGAATGGAAGCGGGAAATCCACGTTGATGCGTATCATTGCCGGGCTTCAGTCACCCGACTCGGGCGATGTGTGGCGACAACCGGACAGTGTGTTTGCGTATCTTCCGCAGTCGGGTCTCGAGCACTCCGGGAAAACGCTCTACGGCGAAGCGGAAACCGCGTTCGCCCGATACAGGGACGTAGAAACACGAAAAACCGAGATTGAAGAACAACTCTCCGAATCAAGTGAGGACGACGAGAATCTCGAGCGTCTGCTTGCCGAGCATGATTTGCTGCAACAGCATCTCATTCGGAGCGAGTACTACGACCGTGAAGAACGTATTCAGCGCGTGCTCCTCGGCCTCGGTTTCGCGGAGGGCGATCTGCAGCGCCCGGTCGAGCAATTCTCAGGGGGTTGGCAGATGCGTGTCGGTCTCGCGAAGGTTTTGCTCGAAAATCCGAATCTCGTTCTCCTGGACGAACCGACGAATTATCTAGATATCGAAGCTCGAACCTGGCTCGAGTCGTTTCTCTCGACGTTTGAAGGAGGTGTCGTCGTCGTTTCGCACGACCGTTATTTTCTCGATGTAACCGTAGACATGGTTGCCGAGCTCCTGAACGGAGGGCTAACGATATATCATGGCAACTACACCGATTATCTCAAACAACGTGAGGCGGTAATGGAGTCGCTCATGTCGACTTATCGCCGTCAGCAGGCAGAAATCGAACGGATGGAAAATTTCATCCGCCGTTTCCGGTACAACGCGTCGAAAGCGCGTCAGGTGCAGAGCCGGATCAAGCAGCTCGAGAAAATGGAACGGATAGAATTACCGGAAAGCATGAAGAAGATCCACTTTACGTTTCCTCCCGCACCGCATTCGGGAAAGATCGTTCTGAAAGTCAAAGATGTCGGGAAATCGTACGGCGATCTGGAAGTGCTCACGGATGTTACCTTCACGCTCGAGCGAGGAGACCGGATGGTGCTCGTCGGTCGAAACGGCGCGGGTAAATCGACATTGATGAAAATCATGTCGGGGAACCTCGAGCCTGACGGAGGAACACTCGAATACGGAGCCGGCGTACGAGTGGGGTATTTTTCTCAGGAGCTTCTATCGCTTCCGGATGAAGGGACCGTATACGACGCCGCAGAGGAAGATGCACCGACCGATCTGATACCGCAACTCCGTTCGCTTCTCGGCGCCTTCCTCTTTCGAGACGACGACATCAACAAACCGGTGCACGTGTTGAGCGGGGGCGAACGGAGCAGACTGGTCCTGCTCAAACTATTGCTCCACCCGGTAAATCTCCTGGTGCTCGACGAGCCGACAAATCATCTGGATATGGCATCTAAAACGGTACTACTCGACGCCTTAGAAGATTTCGGCGGTACGCTCGTTTTTGTTTCTCACGACAAATACTTTATCGAAGACCTGGCGGAGCGCGTTTTGGAGCTCCGGGACGGGCAGTGGCGTCTTTTCCCCGGTGATTATTCGTACTATCTGAGACGAATCGAAGCGGAAAACGAAGGCGCGGCTTCGTATACCGGATCGCCGCGTGGCTCTGGCACAGTCGGGAGCAGTACACCGGGGAACGGCACATCGCAAAGCACGGAATATTCATCCGATCGGAGCCTTATCGACAGAGACGAGAAAAAGCGTCTGAAAAGCTCATACAGAAAGCTCAAGAAACGGGAAGAGGAAATCGTCGAACGGCTCGAGACAATAGATGCGGACCACCAAAAGATCATGGACGAGATGGCCGGCGAAGAGGTGTACACGGACGGAGAAAAAGTACGTGCGCTCAAGCGCCGGATCGAGGAGCTCGAACGGAAACGTGAACGAGAATCGAGGCGCTGGTCGGACACCGAAGAAGAGCTCAATCGAATCGAGGAACTGATATGAAAAGCATCGTATCCTGGAACGTCTCGTATATTCATCGAGGAAGGCGGGTATTGTCCCGTTATCATAAACGTGAATCTGTGATACACGCATTAAAAGAGGAACACACATGAGAATTCGCTATAACGCGCCGGTAACGCTGACCTTCGCGCTGATTGCAACCTTGGTTCTCGCCTCCGATCAGCTACTCGGTACCGGACTCATACCTACTCTGTTTACGGCGCCCCCGTCGGGAGGTTTCAGTTTTCAGAGTCTTCCCGACTGGCTGCGTCTTCTAACACATGTCGTCGGTCACGGCGGGTGGGATCATCTTCTCGGGAACTTCGCCTTTATCCTTCTCCTCGGACCGATTCTCGAAGAAAAGCACGGGTCTGCGGCGGTGCTTTTTATGATTATCGTAACGGCATTTATCACGGGCCTGCTCAACGTGCTTTTCTCAGGATACGCGCTGCTCGGTGCAAGCGGGGTTGTATTCATGATGATCCTGCTGAGCTCGTTTACCAAAGTCCGAAGCGGTGATATACCGTTGACCTTCATTCTCATTCTTGCACTCTACGTAGTGCGTGAAATCATCGCATCATTCAGCACCGACGGGATCGCGCAATACGCCCACATCGCCGGCGGCGTATGTGGAAGCCTGTTCGGGTTTCTGCGTGGAGGGAAACAAAGTTGAAGCCGATGATTGCGAAACTCGAAGCGCTCGTCGAGCGCAACAAGGATGTCGAACGGCTCATCTCCGATCCGGAAATCATGAAAAATCGCGAACGATATACCTCGCTTCTCCAGGAGCACTCACGTCTTCAGGAAACCGTGGAAACCTATCGCGAGTACAAGAAGACCAACGCCGATATCGAAGAAGCGAAGTCTCTCGTATCGGAAGAAACCGATCGGGAGATGCGTGAGCTTGCCGAAGAAGAGATAAAGCAACTCGAGAACAAGGCGGAAGAGCTCGAATCGCGTCTGCGGGTGCTGCTCGTTCCAAAGGACCCGATGGATGAAAAAAACGTAATCATGGAGATTCGGGCCGGGACCGGCGGTGAGGAGGCGGCGCTGTTTGCCGCCGATCTCTACCGCATGTACTCGCGGTACGCCGAAAACCGCGGCTGGAAGATCGAGATCATGACCTCTCACAACATCGGAATCGGAGGATTCAAGGAAATAGTATTCTCGGTTTCGGGGAAAAACGTATTCGCCCGGATGCGCTACGAGAGCGGAACGCATCGTGTGCAACGAGTTCCGGAAACCGAATCGGGAGGACGGATACATACATCGGCGGCAACAGTGGCCGTACTTCCGGAAGTGGAAGAAGCGGATGTGGAGGTAAAACAGGAAGACCTCCGTATCGATGTGTTCCGGTCTTCAGGCCCCGGTGGGCAGAGCGTGAATACAACCGACTCCGCGGTTCGGATAACCCATATCCCGACCGGGGTGGTTGTTACATGTCAGGACGAGAAATCACAGCATAAAAACAAGGCAAAAGCGTTTCGGGTCCTCAGGGCCCGTCTCTATGAAGCGGAGCAGGCAAAACGACAGGCGGAACGGGCGGAAGCCCGCAAGAGTCAGATCGGTTCGGGGGATCGTTCGGAAAGAATCCGTACCTACAATTTCCCGCAAAACCGGATTACCGATCACCGTATCAATTTGACCCTCTACAAGCTCGACGCGATTATGCAGGGCGATCTCGATGAGTTACTCGACGAGCTCATAGCCGGAGCAAAACAGGAAGCACTCGAGCGACAGGTAGGATGACCATTCGCGACGCGATAGCCAACGAATCACGAAGGCTGCGCGGGGCGTCGGACACGCCGTTTCTCGACGCACTCCTGCTGCTCTGCCATATTACGGAATACCCCAAAGAACGCATCCTTGCCTCCTACGGAGAAACGATATCGCCCGCCACGGAGGAACGATTTCGTACTGCGGTCGATACCAGGCTCAACGGTACACCGATAGCATACATCATCGGTCGGAGAGAGTTCTACGGATTGGAGTTCCGGGTCGACAACCGTGTCCTCGTTCCACGTCCCGAATCGGAGCTGCTCGTGGAGCTCGTCGTCGAGCGATATACAAATGCCGGCTCGGTTTCTATTTTAGATGTGGGAACCGGTAGCGGCTGTATAGCGATATCGATTCAACACGAGCTACCCGACGCTATCGTCGTCGCCACCGATTTTTCTCCGGATGCTGTTGATGTGTGCAGAGAAAACAGCTTGCGATTACTCGGGCGGGAGATAGATGTGACGAAGAGTGCTCTGCTCGATTCCGTCGACTCTACCTTCGACTGTATCGTCTCCAATCTCCCCTACCTCACCACATCCGAATGGCGGTCTGCATACGGAAATAGATGGGCTGAACCGAAGAACGCGCTCGACGGTGGACGCGATGGTCTGCGTGTCATCGAAAACTTGATCGAGCAGAGTGTGGATTCTCTCGAGCATGGTGGTTATTTTTTACTCGAAGCGTCTCCCGATCAAATGGATCGCATCAAAAAAAAGTTGGTGCACGCCGGTTTCAAAGATATTACACTGTACCGGGATCTCGCCGGTCGGGAGCGCGTAGTCGGCGGATCATATGGAACATTTCATGCAACAGTTCGAAACCAGACTCGATAGATTCAATGAGAAGGAGACGGACCGCATATTAACGGCGGCTCAATGGGCGGAGAAACTCCATACCGGACAGAAACGCGCGAGTGGAGAGCCGTATCTGATTCATCCGCTCAAAGTTGCCGAAATCCTTATCGACCTCGAAATGGATTCCGAAACGGTTATGTCCGCTCTCTTGCACGATGTGCTCGAAGACACCGGGATAACACGCGAAGATATCGAAGAAACCTTTGGTAGACGCGTTGCCGAGCTCGTTGAAGGCGTAACAAAAATCAGCATTCTTCAGGCAAAACGAAAAAGTATTCAGCAATCCGAGACGATCCGAAAGATGCTCCTGGCAATGACCCGGGACATCAGGGGCCAGGCGACTCAAAAACCTGGCATTAACCGGAACATCCTTTTTTCTTTCGGCG
>CAYLZA010000108.1:0-3594 GCA_964387575.1 uncultured Spirochaetales bacterium
GTTGGGATCCATGAATCCCCGTGAAAACGCCACGTGGGAGATTCTTCGACGCTTGTGTCTTCCGGCGGAGGGGGGGTAACCAAAGCGGGACTGGACCCGTCCGGCGCCTCTGCAGGATTGCTTTTTCCTATGGACGCGCCTACGGTCAGAAAAAACAGCTCGGGGATGATCCGGTCGAAAGAATAATAGGCCGTCCCCAATTCCGCCGTGAACCACTTTTTTGTAAATCCATATTGAAATCCTATGACGACTCCCGGCATCGGAGGCATCAGATCGATATTGTGGGATACTCCGGTATTGTCGTTTTTAAGCAATACCGAAACGAATGGTACCGGCAAAGCCTGGATCTTTGAATAATCTGCTGTGAAAAGTTGAGCGACAAACCCGAGAACTTTGATTCCGAGAAACGTACTCGAATAGATACGTCTGTATAATCCGATATCGAGAGCTGCTCCGACGCCAAAGGATGACATAGTGTCGGAAGATTCAGTAAATGCAAATGCACCGATCCTGGTCGGCATAGTCCAGTTTTGATTCAATTTTCCGATATTTTGAGGCGGGATATCGGTGGTGTCGGTTTGAGTGCCGGCAATTTTATCAGTACCTGCGCGAAGCGAAATCTCTGAATACGGCGATAACACTCCGTTTCCATCTATCGCGGTGACTCCGATCGTTACTTCGTCGTTCCGGTTGAATCCGTAATCCGAAAGAGAAACACGATATCTGTTCCTTCTCGTAAGCTCGAGAAATACTCGAGATTCTTCAACGGTCGAATCTCCGCTTGATACTCCGTGCGATATCCGTACAGCGTAGTGATTTGCCCTCGGATCCGCACCCAATTCGAGTGAGTAGACCAGTGCCATAGAGTGCTTCGCCACTACATCCGGTGCATCTATCGGATCGACAGATGAGTTTTCGAACAGGGCAATGCGTATCCCACTGTCTGTGGTGATCGTCTGTTCGTCTTCGTTCGCTACACTTATCAGATACCGATTGTCTTTCCGAGCCTTGTACAGTAAGGGAGTCGTACCCTTGACCAAACCATTGATGGAAACAGAGAGACCTGCACCGTTCGACAACACGAGGATATAGCTGTCTTCAGGTTTTCGTGACTCGATTGCGCTGGCACAAGCTGCAAGCGGTTTAAAAGGAGTAACAACATTTTTGCGAATCAATGGATCTATTCTGCTCAGTCTCGTAAAGATTTGTGGTCCGCCCTTCTCGGCAAGCTCATACGCTATTGATTTGCATACGGTACGGAGGTAATCCGCGCGGTTTCTGAAATCACGACAATTAACTACATCCAGGATGTGATTGTGTTTTGATAATTGCGAATATTTGAAAAGCGCGGAATCGAAATCACCTGACACGATATATCTGAATGCGGTCAGCTCCTGTATTTGTATGGCGAGAGTGGCAAGCTTTTTTGCCGCAGTCTCGGAATCCTGCGCTATGTTCAACTGTTCCATTGTCGGAATCGGCGGATCGTCGATCAAATTTTCCACCGACCATATATAATAATTCGTTTCTAATTCAGCGCGTCGGCCGCCGAACCACGCTTTTTCTTCGCGCAGATTCAACGGCAAGTCACTTCTCCGGATTGTGTCATCAAACCCGCGAATAGCACGATCCGCGATGTAGGCTGAATCTTCGATCATATAATTCTGATTGATTTGGCGCTTCAGATCGTTAATCCAGGTAGTTCCCGAAACGGTCAGAGCAGGAATATTGAACGACAACGAATAGGATTCGTTTTCCCGTATGTGGAAGTGCTCAAATGCGAGCGTTTCAATTCCGGTCAATCTTTTTTGGCGAATTTCCACCAATCGACGTCCATTGAGAACTTTTTCGACAAAAGTAATATTCCGCCCGACATAAGCCCCATCGATATACACATCATAGCTCGATTTTTCGAGGTTCGATATTTCCGCAGTAGGCAAGAGCTCTATAGACCCGAAACCGATATGCATTCCGCTGAATGAACCGATTAGCTCGGAGACGAGTTGATCCGAGCAGTCGAATACATCCCACACCGAAGCGGCCGTCTTCTGAATCGTCAGTAGTGTTTCTCCGACGATGACATCAACGACTGAGAAATCGAATAGTATTTCGCCCTTTTCATTGCGCGAAATCTTGCCGCAAACCACGTTGTCGAGTCTATGTGCCCGGCCGAAATCCAGTATTTTTCGCAATTCGGCCACGTCTTTTGGAACGGTATCAACGACGCCCGGATCAACGATTTCATAACGCCCGAGAAGCCTCAGCGTGAGTTGGAGTGTATCGCCGACGGCGGAACATATGCCGTCGAGTTGAGGTTCGTTCGCGGCGTTGATCACAGGCAAAACGGCGATACGAGGCTCGACGGTATTGGTTTGACCGTTGATTAATGACGGAACGGAGCATACGAGGATGAACGCCAGCAGCACGGGCTCGGCAGTTCTTATGCCGTTTCTTCGGAGTCTACAGCTCTTGGGGCTCGTAATCGTCGATATCATTCACCTCTCTACTTCAGCGTCTCAATCCACAGCAACATTACTGCTCCGTCCGCCGTACCGACGGCGATCGTTTCAGGCGTGTCCGATACCGGTGTTGTAACGACTCTCACGGAAATCTCGTCGAGACGGTGTATTTCGCCCGTATCAGGATCGACTGCCAGTAAACCACCGTCGCTTTTCCCGACATAGAGCATCCCGTCAATTGCGGCCGCCTGGGCGGTGACCGATTCGATGGGCTCGAATTTCGGCTCTCCTGTCGCGGCGTCCAGTACGAAAAGCTTCCCACCCGCGAATACGACCAATGACGTCCCTAAGACGACCGGGTTGTGAAACACTCCGATCGACGAGCCTGCTCCGAGCTTGCGTTGCCAATTAATCGCAGGGGAGGTTACATCGAATCCGACGATAGTTCCCTTTCTCCCGGCAAAAAAGTATTTGTCCCTTTCTCCTACCGGTGAGACTGCGACCGGTTGAATGGCCTTCGTAGCAACCCGGGATTCGATCGCTCCTGATTCCGGATTCAGGAATAGGATATTCCCGGTCTGGTCAACGATGATCATTGTGCCTGAGACAAATGCGGGAGTCATGCGGCTTCCGTTTGGTACGGGTATTCGTCGTACTGCCGACAGAGAATCGGGGTCGAGTACGGCGATGGAGTCGTTTTCGGGAAAGTAGAGCGTTCCGTTGTTATAAACGACGTGTCTGCCGAAAATGTGGCTCGACTCCGGATCGAGATTTCTACGTGATATCAATTTCCCGCTTTTTGCATCGATGGATACGAGCTCTACCGAACCGCTCAGGTACACGCGTCCGTCGGCAACGATCGGATAGGAGTTCTCATTTGGTGAGTTCCCCGTGGCATAGCTCCAGACCAGCTTCCCGTCTCGATTCAATGCAACTACCTTTCCGTCGCGTGTTGCCGTATAGAAAAGCCCGTCGGCATACACAATTCGAGATACAGGGCGGGATGTTCCGATATCGGTACTCCAGAGGACGGGATTAGCGTCCAACTCGATTCGATTGCTGATCGCACGTGCCTCGCCGAGAGTGATCCGTTCGCTCTTCGTGTCATATCCTGTCTTTTTCACTTCCACGTTTA
>CAYLZA010000108.1:3604-7563 GCA_964387575.1 uncultured Spirochaetales bacterium
TCGATCCCTCGAAATCGACATTGCGCGATACGGATCCTGAGCCCGCTCTTCTTCCGTCGATGTAGATAACGGCGTCGGTAGGTACGGTTGTGATGCGAACCGGAAACCGCCGTTTCTCGAGAACCAGTCTTTCCCGCTGTTCGTCCTCACGCGTTATCGACACCGTCCGTTTCTGCGGTTGATAGCCGGTGCGGCTTGCCTCTACCTCCACAGACGAGTCCCAAGGAAGTACCTTCGATGCGGTGCCGCGACCGGCGATTTCTCCGTCGAGACGAATCTCCGCATCAGCAGGCACGACCTCTACTGAGAACGGAACCTGTTTCCGTTCCAGCGGGAAAGAAAAGCTGTCGGCAGGGGTGCTGCCTACCACGATCGACTCGGTCTTGTCTACGTATCCACGTTTCTTTACTTCCACATCGAGGGTTTCTCCCCATCTGTATGTTTCACTGTGTATTCCGTTTCCAACGCTTTTTCCGTCGATGAAGATTTCCGCGTCCGACGGATTCGGCCGTATCGATACCGAAACCTGTGTCGGTTCGAGCGCGATGCGTCGACCGACCGCTCGTGCCTCGTCGACCGTGATCCGTTCGCTTCTGGTGTTATATCCGGTCTTTTTCACTTCCACGTTTATCGATCCCTCGAAATCGACATTGCGCGATACGGATCCCGATCCCGCTCTTCTTCCGTCGATATAGATATCGGCGTCGTCGGGAACGGTGGATATGCGCACGGGGAAACGTCGCTTTTCGAGTGCTATGCGTTCCTGCTGTTTGTCCTCACGTGTTATCGATATGGTTCGGTTTACCGATCGATAGCCGGTTCTTATTACCTCTACGTCTATCGTAGAACCCCACGGGAGCGACTTCGAAGCGCTACCGCGACCTGCGCTTTCACCATCAATGCGTATCTCTGCATCCGCAGGTACGGCCTGCACCGAAAACGGAACCTGTTTCAGCTCCAGCGCGAACGTGAAGCTGGTGGTCGCACCGCTACCGACCACGATCGACTTGGTCTTGTCTACGTATCCACGTTTCTTCACTTCCACATCGAGGTTTTCTCCCCAGATGTACGTCTCCCTGTGGAATCCGGTTCCGACGCTTTCTCCGCCGATGAAGATTTCCGCGTCCGACGGATTTGCCCATATCGATACCGAAACCCGTGTCGGATCAAGCTCGATCCGTTTCGAAATCGAGCGTTCGGTATCGATGTTTACCGTTTCCCGGTGTGTGTCGAAACCGGTTTTGCTTACCCGAATTTCGATTTCGTCTCCGTACGAGAATTGCCGGCTTGTCCGTCCGTCCCCCGCCCGACGTTCGTCTATGTATATCGTCGCATCGTTCGGAACCGTATTGATCGTAAGATCCACTTTCACCGGCTCGAGCGTTATCTCTTCGGTTATCGCCGACTCTCCGTTGATCGCTATCGCCTTTCGGCCGGTGACATACCCGAACTTCCTCGCTTCGACCTCGATCGATTCTCCGAACTCGACCCGGCGGGAGACGTTGCCGGCTCCGGCACGTACCCCGTCGATATAGATGGTCGCATCCGAAGGCACGGCCTGCACCGAAAACGGAACCTGTTTCAGCTCGAGCGCGAACGTGAAGTTGTCGGTCGTACCGCTACCGACCACGATCGACTCGGTCTTGTCTACGTAACCACGTTTCTTCACTTCCACATCGAGGGTTTCTCCCCAGATATACGTCTCCCTGTGGAATCCGGTTCCGACGCTTTCTCCGCCGATGAAGATTTCCGCGTCCGACGGATTTGCCCATATCGATACCGAAACCCGTGTCGGATCAAGCTCGATCCGTTTCGAAATCGAGCGTTCGGTATCGATGTTTACCGTTTCCCGGTGTGTGTCGAAACCGGTTTTGCTTACCCGAATTTCGATTTCGTCTCCGTACGAGAATTGCCGGCTTGTCCGTCCGTCCCCCGCCCGACGTTCGTCTATGTATATCGTCGCATCGTTCGGAACCGTATTGATCGTAAGATCCACTTTCACCGGCTCGAGCGTTATCTCTTCGGTTATCGCCGACTCTCCGTTGATCGCTATCGCCTTTCGGCCGGTGACATACCCGAACTTCCTCGCTTCGACCTCGATCGATTCTCCGAACTCGACCCGGCGGGAGACGTTGCCGGCTCCGGCACGTACCCCGTCGATATAGATAGTCGCATCCGAAGGCACGGCGCCGATCTCCACCGGTATTCGCTTCTTTCTGAGCACGATATGCTCGACCTGCTTCTCCTCGTCGGTGATGGTGATCGTACGGCGTCCCGAGTGGTAACCGAGACGCTTCGCGTCTACTTCGATAGTGCTTCCCCAGGGCACCGTCCGACTCGCGCTCCCGCGTCCGGCCTTCGTCCCGTCGATTTCTAGTTCTGCATCGGCGGGATCAACCGCGATTTCGAGACCTACCTGTCTTCTTTCGAGATCGATGCGAAATGTCGTTTGCTCCTCCGAAACGGCTATTGAACGTTTCCGATCCATGTATCCCGTTCTTTTCGCGACGATCTCGAAGCTTTCTCCGAGTGCATATTCCTTTCGATACCTTCCCGTCCCGACTCGTTTATCGTCGATATAGAGTCCAGCGTCGTCGGGCGAGGTTATGACATCGACGACCACCATTCGGCGCGAAAGCGCCATTTCGTAGGTACCGGTCGACCCCTCGGCTACCTCGACGGTAATGACCTCGGGATTGTATCCGTCCCTCCGGGCGAAGAAGGTAAGCTCATCTCCCCAGACATACTCTCCGGTGTAGCGCCCTGTCCCGACGCGATTTCCGTTCAGAAGGATTTCGGCGTCCGACGGGTCGGTAACGACGGTTATCGTTTCCATAACCGGTTCGAGTTTGATTGCTACGGTATTCGATGATTCGGGCTCCACGGTGTGCTCGAGAGTTTGGGGAAGAAACCCCTTTTTCATCGCACTGATAGCGAGCTGAGCCCCGGGTACGAACCCGCCGCTGAACGTACCGGTACCGACCCGTTCTCCGTTGATTTCGATTATCGCGTCGATCGGATCGGTTTCTATCGAGACGACCCGTTTCTCCTCTTCCTCTTCTTCGAGTGCGATCGAATAGGTCCGACCGGAACCTTCCGAAATATCGAGCTTGAGACGCGAGGTGACATACCCCTCCTTTTGAATAGTGAACCCGTGTTGCTCTCCCAGCGGGAATTGTTGCTGATAGCTTCCCGTTCCGACCTGCGTCCCATCCAGCAGAATAGCCGCATCCTCCGGCGTCGCTTCGATTCGCACGTCTTCGAGTATCTCCCGCAGGGCGACCTCGTAGTCGGTTTCTGCGGATTCAGACACCTCGATGTCGAGGTTTCTGCTCTCGAATTCTGGTCTGGAGATCGTGAAGTCAAGCGTCTCCCCGTTTGCGAACAGCCCGGAATACGAGCCGACCGCCACCTTTCTTCCGTCCAGGGCGATGGTTGCGTCGTTTGGTGTAGCGCTTACCGATATGGTTCGATATCTGGCCGATACGGACGCTACTGCTACAGCAGCGACGGCGGGAGCTGCACCCCCTTCAACTGTGCCTCCTGTTTCGGAAGCGTCTGCGGCAGCGCTCTCCGCTGCCGTTTCCGCGGCCGTCTCTTCAGTTGGTTCGGGCTCGGTATCCGAGGGTTCCGGCTCGAGGTCGGGTAGCTGGAGGATTCTCATATTCTCGGTAACCGAAAGCCTGAAGACATTTTCGACGCTGATCTCCTTCGGCTTCTCGATCGTTTTCGACACGGTTTCACTCACCCTCTGGATTGCTGCTGTTAGAGTCTGCAGATGCTCGTCGCTCAGACGCCGGCGACCCGGCACCCGTGACGGTTCGGCCGGTTCCGGTGCGGCGCCATCGGCTACCGCCGGCTCTTCGTCGCCGAGGGGATCCCGGTGGACGCCGAAGATCCGGCCGCCCTGGCGCTCCTGCCCGAGGCGGACGAGACGGCGGACGTGCCGGAGATCACCG
>CAYLZA010000109.1:0-7540 GCA_964387575.1 uncultured Spirochaetales bacterium
CATTGTATTGATTCAATTCGAAATATTTCGTACTATAACTATACGACTACGGGTTGTATGTAATGAAAGCAAATCCGGATGTTAGTTATGACATCCTAATAGCATTGAGAAAAATAATCCGCGCCATAGAGCTTCACTCGAAAAAGCTCGAGCGCACATACGGGCTGACGGTGCCGCAGCTGCTTCTGCTCAAAGAAATCGGTAACGGACGTGAAGTCAGCGCAAGCAGACTCGCCGAGGCTATGAGCATGAGTAAGGCGACGGTAACGACGATTATAGATCGCATGGAAGCTCACGGATTCGTTCACAGAAAACGAAGCAAGAGCGATAAGCGATTTGTCTTTGTACAGGCAACCGATAAAGCACTGAAGATCCTCGAGGAAAACCCTTCGATATTACAGGAGAACTTCGTAAAGAAACTCGAAGCCCTCGAAGCATGGGAAAAAACGCTTATCCTTTCTTCAATTCAGCGGATATCTGCAATGATGAAAGCGGATCAGATTGAAGCTCATCCGGTACTCGCGAGCGGTCCGGTACACGATAACGCGCATTAGCCCCCGCGCCGACGTGTGTTTATGTCAATTCTACAGGATTCGGATCACTATTCAACCATTTAACAAAGCCTACCCGACGTAGTACTCTTGAGCCATGTCAGGGAAAAAACATCTCGTGCTTGTCGGGGCGGGACATGCACACCTTGAAACTATTGCGGCTCTCGACGAGCTCACAACGGCGGGCTTTGATGCTACCGTCGTTAACCTGGGAGCATACCAGTATTACTCAGGCATGGGACCGGGTATGCTCGGTGGATCCTATAAACCCGGTCACGTCAGATTCAACATCAAAAAAATGGTCGAGTCCCGAGGCGCACGCTTGTATGCGGGCAAAGTAACCCGCATCGATGCGGAGAATAGGAGACTCGAAATTGCCGACGGGCACTCGATACCGTATGATGTACTCTCCTGTAACGTCGGAAGCGAAATTGATTGCCGTTCATTCGACACAACCGGCAAACGAATCATAACGGTCAAGCCCGTGGAGCATCTGTTCGAGGCACATTGCGCAATCCACAACGAGCTCAAGTCACACTCGGTACGCGTTGTGGTAATCGGGGCCGGTCCGGCAGGCGTAGAAATGGCGGCAAATACTATCTCACTCGGGAACGACAGACCCCACAATCCCGATGTAACGCTCGTGACCCGCGCAAAGCTTCTGATGCGTTTCCCCCCTCGAGTGCGGAGAAAGGCGCGAAAAAAACTCAGTGATCTCGGTGTCAGAACCGTCGAAAACGCGAGAGTCGTTCACAATACCGCACGTCAGGTCGAGCTCGACGGGTTGCCGCCGATAGCATTTGACTACGCGTTTGTTGCAACCGGGACAAAACCACCGTCCCTGTTTGCCGATTCCGATATTCCGTGCGGCGATACGGGAGGTCTTCTCGTGGAGAGCTCGCTCAACAGCTCAATGTATCCCGAGATTTTCGGCGGTGGTGACTGTATCGATTTCAAACCGCTCCCGCTGCCGAAGGTAGGTGTGTATGCGGTTCGCGAAAACGGTATCTTGAAAACAAACTTGAGAGGATCGCTCGAAGGGCGTCCTCTCGAGGAATTCGTTCCTCAAAAAGTCTATCATCTAATCCTCAATATGGGCGACGGCACCGGTATCTCGTATAGAAAACCGTTTCTGTTTTCCGGGAAGCTCGCGTTCCGTCTAAAGGACGCGATAGATTGTAAGTTTATGCGTCGATTTCAGGAATCCGGAGAAGTCGAAGAAGACGTGTCATGTCCTGAAATCTAATCGAGCATTTCTTCTACTTCTTCGGCCCCTTCTTCGTAGAGTTTTTTTTCGTCCGGCGCAAGCTCATTGAGTAACCGCAGGAACTCTCCTGCATGTACCCGTTCTTCGTCGGCAATATCTTTTAACACATCTATCGCCAGCTTGTTCTCCGTAGATTCTGCAAGCTGCATATAGAGCTGTATTGCTTCATACTCGGCGGCTATCATATACCGTATCGCGCGTATGAGCTCCTCTTCGGTCAGTTTACGATCCGACCTCAAGGCGGCAAACGGCGAACTGAACTCGGGCATATATTCGCTCCATTATGTGTGTGATGAATGGCCAAACTCTATCACAAAGGCATTTCTGTATCAATCGCCGATAACCGGTAGCTCGAATCAAGCTATTGGTTTTTCTTCGCCTGAGTTATCGCAATCGTTCCTCGAGCAACGAATGGCAAAACCACTGCATTCTAGGAATGTGGAACGGTCCCTTCCATATATTTCCTTTGAGCCGTGTCGACAGACGTCCGTCACGATGGAGATACCCGAACCACTCACCGTGCTCGGCGTCGGGAAACCGTTCATACGTCCAGTCGTGTATCATACGGTGACGATCATAATATTTACGACGGCCAGTCATCTTCGCAGCAAGCAGATTTGCGATTATCGTTTCACACTGGGGCCACCAGAATTTCATATCGTGTGCATACTCCGTTGATGGGAGACCGCTTACATCACGATAATAGATGATTCCTCCGTACTCGCCGTCCCAACCGCAATTCCACGCCCAGTCGATTATTTCGCACGCAAGAGCGGTAAGTTCCGAATCGCCTCCCCGTCGGTACGATTCGTACAGTATAAACCAACCGGCTTCAATGATATGACCGGGGGCTGTGTAGTAATCGAGAAGAAGCCTGTATAATCCAAGTGCACGCTCGACGCACGCATCGTCACCGGCCGTCGCACCATACATTCCCAATCCGGCCGATACAAACGCCTCGGAAAACAGATAACGTCTTTTTCGAACCGGTCGACCTTCCTCAGTCACCTGAAAAAAGCAGCGGCCGTCGCGATCTATGCAATGCTTCTGTACGAACTCAACAACATTTTTCGCGGCCGCAAGCCACTCGTCGTTTGCATCAAGAGTCGTGTAGAGCGTCGAAAGAAGCCAGACAAAACGCCCCTGAGCCCACACCGATTTGTCCGTGTCGATCAAGCTCCCGTCTCTATCGAGACACGTGTACACCCCACCGTTTTTCCGATCCAAACCGTGATTGAGCCAAAACGGTAACACCTGTTCGCAAAGCCCGTTACGGTAAAACGTACTGTATTCATCCATTTCATGTTGATTCATAAGCTCGAATTATATAGTGGTCCGAATCCTGTTGAAAACCCGTATTTGAAGGTAAAAGCCATTTTGTCGCCGCTGTATATAGCGGCTTGAGCAAAGCAATTCGTATGTAACAAGGTTTTCAACAGGATTTGGACCACTAATCAGGGGCCACAGCGTAGCTACCTCGGTGGTGCGACAACAGCCGTACATGGTAAAATCGGCTCGATGCGTGAACGCGAAATAAGACCGTCGGTATGAAGGTATGAAAACATATTCGAGCACCGTGGAAAACTACATAAAACAGATCTATCTGGTTCACGAGAATGCCGATGCCGAACCAGAATCGGTTTCAACGAGCAGGTTGTCGGAGAAGCTCGATGTATCACCTGGAACCGTAACGGTTATGATGAAATCGCTCACTGAAGCAGGACTCGCCGAGTATCGTCCCCGCGAAGGAGTACGTCTTACCGATACCGGCCGGAAGCTCGCGTTGACACTTATACGTCGACACCGGCTGATAGAGCTCTTTCTTGTTCGGGTTCTCGCGCTCGACTGGACTGAAGTGCATGAGGACGCCGAGCGAATGGAACATGTGGTTTCGGATCGTATTATCGAACGGATGGAAGAAATGCTCGGGCACCCCCAATTCGGACCGCACGGAGGCCAGATTCCCGACAAGCTCGGTGACATGCCGCATCGTCCACTTGTTCGTCTTTCCAAGCTCGACAAAGACGATACCGCCGAAATCGGTGTGTTGAGCGAAAACGATCCGGAGTTTCTGAAATATGCCGCCGAATGGGGATTGATGCCTGGAAAATCGATTCGTGTAGTCGATCGCGCAGCATGGAAGGGGACCATAACGATCCGAGTCGGATCAGGCATGGAGCTCGATCTGGCGATAGATATAGCGGAGTCGATCCTCGTTACACCGAACTGAGTAAGTCGAAGATTATGGAAAAAGCACAATCGAAATCGACGGAAAGCAATTCGATGCGCAACCGTACGGTCTCGAGCAAAACGGCGTCATAGAAGGAGAGGTGCGCTTTCTCGAGAATGCGGACATTCTCGACTACAATCGAGGCGGTTACCGTGACGCGGTGGTTGTAAGCTACACTGCGTCGAAACGGTCCGTGGATCTACTCGAAAACAGCGGGGACGGCATCGCAAAACGTCCGCTGCCCTCCATATGTGGCGCTTCCAACGAGTCGGCACTATAATCAAAGGACAGAGGTGGAGTAGTGGAGAATCGATCGAGCCTGAACGTTTCCGTCCGCGCCGGCACGATATTGAAGGCGTTTCTGGTTTCTGCGTATCTCTCTTTTTCGACGGCTCCCCTTTCCGCCGACGGAGCATTCTGGCCCGAGCTCAGCTCATCGGGAGAATCCACCGAGACGGCAGTTCCTGTTCGCGAAACCGCTCAACGTGCACTGATCTACTTCGACGCGGGGAGCTTGACGGAAACGATCCTTATTGAAGCTCGGACCGAGAGGCTTTCGGGGAACTTCGTCTGGATGATTCCACTCCCGTATCTTCCTGAGAGCAGCCCCGATTTTCATCCGACCGCAACGGTAGAGGAAAGCATCACCGGTGAGACGGGCGACACGCTTTTTGAGTCGCTGAGCTCGATGACGGCACCGCAAATCGTTCTCACGAAGCATTTCTACGATATTTCCTGGGAGGGGACCGATCTGGTTTTCGACCGCGGCTGGGGATGCGGGCGCACGATGCTGTTGTACGGCGGAGCCGCCGACGGGAGTGAGCTCGAATCGGAGAGCGAAACACGAGAACCCCCGGTTACGGTGTGGGAAACAGGAGCACTCGAAAACTTCGACTATGCTCACTTGACCGCCGATTCGGGCACCGAGTTGTCCGGTTGGCTCAGAACGCACGGATATGGTCGGGTAGCGGCCGAATCCGCCGCGGAGCACCTATTCGACAGATACGTAAACGATGGATTCAGTTTCCTCCTGATCACCGGGTCGGAGAGCGCATCCCGTGAAGTACATTCACGTCTTTCGATAAGCTTCCCGAGCGAACGTCCTTTCTTTCCGATGGAGATTTCAACACTTGGCTTCCATGAACAGCTCAAACTCGAGATCTACGTTCTTGGTGACGGCGGATATAAACCGGCCGATGAAACGACGGAAGATCTGCTTACCGCATACCATGTGAACTCAGGTGAACGTGGACGCCTGAGCAGAAACGCACCCGAGGCTGAAAGCGAAATTTTCTACCGGTCACTGGAGATAGATGCGTACGATGTGCGTACCCCGGAGGAAGTCGACGCGGAAGGATTTCTCGAGCAAATAGTAGATGAGATAGAAGCGACGAGACCCGATCAGCTTTGGCAGACCGCGTTGCTCGAGATCCCGCCGGATCATGCGATTATCGATGTCATACGCCGAAGCGCTTCCTCGATTCCGCAACCGACGAATACGGTCCTGCTCAGCTCCTACACGCGCACCTATCGAAGTGATGACACAATGAAGGATATCTTTTTCGAAGTACAGTCACGAGAGACATTCCGGTCGCGAATTTACGCCCACGTGGATGTGGCAGGGGGATCACAAACCGAAACCGCGGGTGATTTCGGTTTTATGTTTCCTGTTCTGTTCCTCGTCTGGCTTCGTTTCGGCAAGCATCGATGACACGCATTACTTCGCGTGTCTCATTGACCGGGACGAACGATTGTTCGCCGCGGGCGAAATACGCATAACACCGGTCATAGAAATCAATACGAAGCTCCGGTTTAATCTCGATCCGCTCCTCATTCCACGGAATAGTTTCACCGCTCTGATATGACCTGTTCGGGGCCGCGAGCCCTTCGTCGAGATCGACGTGCTGAAGCTCGTCTTCGCGAAAATACTTTACCAGCCACGATGTCGAATCGGATCCCATTACGACGCTTCCTCTGGTTCCGAACACCTGCCACGGAACCTGATGGTGAGGACTCGCCATATTGACGTCGATATCGAGAATCATATCGTTTCCCGTTTCCAATACGATCTTTACCACGTCGTCGGCATCACCGAGCGATGCGACTGTTTTCAAATGTGCATTGATTCTCCGGGCTGTCGAGCCCGCGAGATAGAGCAGCACATCGATGATGTGGGCGCCGAAATTATTCAGCATACCACCGCCGAAACGCTTCAACGCCTGCCAATCATGACGCCGTCTGAACTGCGTTATCGCACGCTTGATCATGAATACCTCTCCGATTCGACCGCTTGCGATGATATCTCTCAAGGCGACGACTTCGGCGAGCGCCCGATGCGGCTGGTAGACCATAAACCGTTTTTCGGTTTCGAGCATCTTGGCAATCATTGCATCCGCTTGTCGGAGATCCGCAGCCATCGGTTTGTCGCAAAACACATGCGCACCGTTCTCGAACGCTTCCATCGTCTGCTCGGCGTGCAGATGGGTCGGTGAGGCAATTACTACGAGGTCCGGCGGATCATTTTTCCATATCTCGCCGTACTCGCGATACATCGTGAGCTCAGTGCCGAACTCTTTACGAACTTCCACCAACCGATCCTGTACCGGATCGACAACACCGATCAGATTAAATCCCGGATGGTTGATGACACCGGGTATGTGAAACCGCCATCCGATTCGACCGGCACCTACCACTACCGTTTTCAACTTTTTCATGACACTTCCCTACCGTGATGTTATTACTCTTTGTCGCCCGAAAGATCGAATGAAAGCCCCGGAGAAAGCGAAATCATCAACGCAACCGGAAGAGTATCGTCTTCGGTATACAAGGTATCAATCGATATTTTCAGATCCGCAGCAAGAGACAACCATTCGACCGGCAGTACATTGACGCCTGCCTGAATCGAGGGGATTTTCGAAAGCGTGCTCGATCCGACTCCCGCATAGACTTCGAGGAAATCAAGAGGTCTATAGTTGGCGGCAACACTGCCGTGAGCAAATATTCCCGTATCTTCATCATCGAAATATAGTGCCCCGGCTCCGGAAAGCAGAATCGAGATCGGAAGATCTTCATTGAAAGCCAGATTGACCAGATCAACCTTTGTGCTGAGCGCAGGAATAAAGATGCCCCAGTGTCCTTCTATCCCGACCTCGAGCCAGTCCGTCGGGGCATACGTGATCGTTTCGAAGAGCGGATCAGGGACCATGTTGGTTGCTTCACCCAACGGAATCTCGGTCCCGGCCGAAATCGAAAGCCGCGATTCCCGTACATCGTGCATCAATCTGGTTCTGTTCACCGTCGGAATAATCGTACACGAGGACACGGCCAGAACTAAGAGTGCGAGGACGATAAAATATGATATTTTCGTTGTTCCTGAGCGCTTCATACGTCGGATTATAGCAGAAATTTTCGCATCGTTCAGCCCGTCATGGATCAAGCTAGGAGTTCCAAATGTGCTTATATGAACTCCACTTACTGATGCCGTTTCTTACG
>CAYLZA010000110.1:0-4109 GCA_964387575.1 uncultured Spirochaetales bacterium
CTCTTTGCTCTCTATCTGTTCGACGAGCTCCTGATAACTCGGACCTTTCGGACGTGCCTTTCGTCGATCGGTTTCCCTCGCCTCTTCGGGCATTTCGTCGCGTCGCTTTGCGATTTGCCGTGCCGCAATGTCGGCGATAAAAAACAGCAAGGCCGCAATGAGAAGATACGGCCACACGTCGCGGTATGCTCCCTGGGCATCGCCCGCGGAAAAAATGTGATTTCCCGCAGATTCGTATTGATCGGGCAGAATCGATTTCCCGCCGGTGTCCTTCGCGATTCTGTCGAGAAGCGTCAGATCGGGAGCACGAGGTCTGTATTCGGCGGAGTAGGGTACGACCGCACCGTAGGTCCGCGGACCAAAGCTCGAGGTTCCGGTCGTGTCGTACACGGTGACAAAGTAGTCTCCTTCGTCGCGGGCCTCGAACTCGCCTTCGTATCGTCCCGGCTCGGTTTGCGAAATTTCGATTTCTTCAGTCGATCCGTCACCGGTCAGCACGACCGCACCGAGGCTGAGATTGTTGACGAAATCGCCTTTTTCGTCGATCGCGTCGATGAGGATTTCGCCGGTTCCCCGTTCGATCATAATATCGACATCGAGCGGGCCTTCCGCAGGTGGACGCTGAACCCAGCGGGTAAGCTGTGCGGTAAACGCGGGAAACTCCTCCCACTCCAGCCATTCCCGGCCCCAGGCACCTTTGAGATCGGAGGTGAAAGCGGCGGTGCGTCCGAGCCCGTGTTGCCGCACCGCGAGGAGCGGATTATCGTTGAACGTGCTCAGCACTTCGGTGGCACCCTCTTTTGGATAGGTCAGTACGAATCCACCGAGCGGAGGAAGATTCCGGGTGTCGATCCCGTCGATGATTTCACTCGGCGTTTTGGGCGTCGGGATGAACAGCTCCTCGACTACCAATCCCCGGGAGACGATCAGCGATTCGGAGGCGAAGATACGAGGTATACGTTTTATATCGTCGGTATAGTAGCTTCTGCCGCCGCCGATTTCGGCTATCGATTCGAGAAGCTCCCGGTCGGAGTCGCTTCCGACGGCGATGGTGGAAATCGAAATTCGTTGATTTCTAATCGATTCTGCGAGTGCTTCGAACTCGCCGTCGTCGGTAAGTCCGTCGGAAAGGATCAGAAGATGCTTGACGGCCGCTTCCATTCCATCGAGTCTTCGGAATCCTTCTTCCATAGCGGGGTATAACCGCGTGCCGCCTCCCGAGACGAGTCCCTGCAGATCGCCGACGATTTCTTCGATATTACCGGCCCTGATCGGCTCCACGGTCCACTCGAAATCGGCATCGAATGCGAGCAGCGCGACCGTGTAGTATGGATTGAGCACTTCGACCGAGGCGATAACCGCCTCTTTCACCAGATCGAGCTTTGTTTCTCCGCCGGCTATCGTATCACCCATGCTTCCCGATTTATCTATGACCATCAGAAGCGCGAGGCTCGGCGTATCCATCGAGGAGGTCACATCCATATCGACCGGGAGGATCCGTTCGATCGGCGTGTTGTAGTACCCGCCGGCACCGAAGCTTTCATCACCACCGATCATCAGAAATCCGCCCGAAGCGTCCCGAACGTATTGCTCGATCGTCTGCATCCGCTGAAATGAAAGATCATACGCCGGGACATTGTCGAACACGATCAAATCGTACGGGAGCAATTGCGGAAGCGTGCCGGGAAGCTCCTCGACACTGATCGTCGTTGATTCTATCCCCTGAGCTCCGAGTGAGTTGAGGAATGACGTCGATTCGGTGTCCTGCTGACTGACATACAGAACCGACGGTTCACCCTCGACTCTGAGAGTTGCCCGGTACTCGTTGTTTTTTATGAACGTATCTTCGTCGGGTTGTACGATCACTTCGTATGTATGAACCCCACCTTCGTCTACCGCGGTCGTGTAGGTCATTCGATTCTGACCGGCGGTCAGATTCATACGGTCTTCGCCGAGAAATGTTCCGTCTCTGAGGATAAAGAGATTGGTCGATGTATCTCTTCGGGCTTCCATCAAAATGGTTATGTCGTGCATTTGCCCGGTCTGAACGCTTTCCGGCGTTATGAGGTCGATAACCGCCACTTCGTTTCGCGGACCGCCACGACCTAATGCACCGCCGACCGCCACCGTGTCGATCCTGATTCCGAGAGAATCGGCGATTCGTACCGCTTCTTCTGCTCTCCCGATTGTCTCGTTTCCGTCCGAAAGGATAACGATACGCCGCGCTCCCGATTCTGGAAATATCGATATCGCATCGAGAATGGCTGCTTCGATATCGGTCGCACTCCCGTCGACGATCGACTCGAGACTTTCGAGCTCGAGATCCTCTGTCGGCTCACGCTCGATTGATTGATCTGCGCCGAATACGATTGCCGCGGCTGTATCGCGCTCGCTCATCGATGAGGAGACATTACCGATAAAATCGAGTATTGCCCGTTCATCCGCGCCGGATATGCTTTCGGAATCATCGATGAGATAGACCACGTTTACCGCGTTGGTGTCTTCGGTGATCTGAGGTTGCGACAGGGACAGCACGATGAGCGCAAGCGCGATTGTTCGCAGGATGAGCGGGGCTTTTCGGCGCGATTCCTTCCTGTAGCGCAACGATAGATACACGAGGAGCGGAATCGCCGCCAGAAAAATCAGAAGAAGCGGATCGAGTATGCGTACGGTCATCGCGATTCGCTCCTCTTCCATATTATCCACTCGGCGACGAAGAGCAGTAGTGCCGCAATTACGACGATTCGCCAGATCGGGCGGGTTGATTTCGGGGCTTCCGTGGTGGTCCCGGCGGCACGATCGGCAGCCCCGTCTTGTCCGTCCTCGACCGGACCTCGCATAAACGCCGCAGCATCCGTACGGGGAATTACGTTTGATTCATCGATACTCTCGAGGTTGACCGCAAAAAGAAGCGGTCCGTCCTTTACGTCTTCGGCGCCTGCGTCGCTCGTGGCGGCTCCTTCACGGCCGTCTTCGCCGGACCCGTCTTCGCCGGGCTCAGCCGATTCGCCACCCGAAGGCGCCCGGCCGCCCCCACGCCGGCCGCCCCCGCCAACGGCGGTCGCGTCTATTCGATAGATCCCCGCACGATTGGTCCCGACGTACGTCAGCTCGCCGTCGGGGGTCGGGATTTCTTCGGTTTGTCCGTCGGGACGTGTTATTTGAACCGATGAAATCCCGGGGTTTACCGATCGTGTGTAGGCGCTCCCGCTTCGTACCTGTTCGGTAGCCGAAGAGAGACCCGACGGATCGAGCCAGGAGAGACAGTTTGCGATGAGAATCGGAAAATCGGTACGGATCGGGAGATTCGAGTCGTTTAAATCAAAGCTGATTCCGATGAGTGAAAGATCGGCGTCGCGAAACGTATAGATCAAACTGTTTTCGTTCGAATGTATTACGCTCGTCATACCGGGTGCGCGTTGAATGGCGGGTGAACGGAATATATCGAGTGCCGCAACATCGATATTTCTGACGATCGGATGATCCGGGATCCATCCGGTTATCGTCGGATCGGTAAGCGTTCCTTCGGCCGGAAAGAGCTCCGGTGCACCCGCCCCGATGAGAAGCAGGTTTCCCGAGGGTGGACCCTGCGGGCTGATCCTGTCGTAGACCACGATATCTGCTTCATCGATTTGGAGGTTTCGTCGTCCAGGATTTTCGTCCTGCCCGGGCGCCGACTCCTCGCCTGGATCGACGTCCCGGTCGGTAACGCCGCCGCGACCGGCGGTTGTGGTGGTTACGTCTATGTTCGGATGGATTTTGAAAAGTTGTTGAAGAAAGAAGTTCCCCGGCGTAATCAGATGAACCGATACGGTCTGTTCGGGATTGAATACCGTATACGCCGTGTTGTCTCGTTCAAGACCGTCCCGGCCGCGGGAAAACCGTATGTGCGCTGTTGCGTTGCGCGGAATAAGTCCTTCGTATGGAATAACGAGCGATTGAGACTCCCCGGCGGCAAGGATCACGTCCTCGGTAAAATATTCGCGTGAATCGATATCAATTTCGACGGTTGCTTCGACTTCGTTTTTGCCGAAATAAGCGGTTCTTAAAAACAGCTCGTATTTGCTTGCCCGATTGGGAGGACGACGAAATCGGAACGCCGTGATTCC
>CAYLZA010000110.1:4119-7523 GCA_964387575.1 uncultured Spirochaetales bacterium
CCACCGTTTTCGGCTTCATCATCGACCCGGACAAAGTGAAAATCGACACCCGAAAGCGGAAGATCGTCCGGCGGTGAATATGCACCATCGCTCAAGAAAACGACCCGCGCCGGTTCTTCCGGATCGAGCCGAGTGAGCACGGTCCTGAGAGATGCACCGACTTCATCGGATTCATCGGAAACAGTTATCGAATCGATAATCCGTAGGGCTTCGTCTTTGGCGACGCCCCCAGCCGTCAGAAATCGGGCGCGCGACGATGATGTGGCGATGATGAATGATGCCGACGATGGAAACTCCCCGACGATATCTCGTGCTTCCCTTTTTGCCCGCTCCATCCTCGATGTTTCGCCGGCGGACGTTCCCATACTCGCGCTGGTATCGACGACGAGATAGAGCGTTTTCGGATACCCGGCCCCTCCCCCCGGCACCGAGGGTCCGATCAACGCGAAGACGACAACACCTACTGCGAGCACCTGAAACAGTAGCAACAGATTTCTCAATAGCCGCTGAAGAAAGAATTTGCGTCTGTGCTCCCTTGTTACCTCTTCCCAGAGAAAAACCGATGAGACGAGCTGCTGCTTTCTCCGCGGACGTATCATGTGTAGCAGAACAACCACCGGGATCAGAAAGAGAAAGAAAAGGTAGCTGAGAGTAGCAAAGCTCAATGCAGATACATCCCCTGTCGTAAATACTTTAACACGAGATCCTCGAAAGGAACGATCGTGCTCGCCCGTACGTATTCTATCCCTCGGCTCATGCAAAACCGTTCGGCTCGTTCGAAAAATGCATTTAGTCTGTCGCTGTAGGCACGACGAACCGATTTATCTATCGTGACCCGAACCTCCTTTCCCGTTTCCGAATCCACGAGCTTGAGCGCACCCGTATCAGGGGGTTCGATTTCCTCCTCGCTCAGTAGATGAATAACCATGATATCGAATCCCGCATAGAGCAATGCCGAGAGTCCCTGCTCGTATCCGGAGGGGTCCATCAGATCGCTCAAAACGATCGCGAGTCCCGGCCGACGGCTCGACCTCGCGTACGTCGATAAGGCGGTATTGAAATCGGTAACGCCGGAAGTATCGAGATCCTCGAAAAACGAAAACAACCGTCGGACCCCGCCGATGCGCGAAAGCCCGACCGATGAGCCGACAACGTTGGTAAACGAGGCGGCTCGAACACGATCGAGATTGAGCATTCCGATGTAGGCAAGCGCAGCCCCGACGCGTTTTGCATAATCGATTTTTGACGGAAAACCGTACTCCATCGAGGTGCTCGCATCGATCAACAGATGAATCGTCAGCTCCTCTTCGGCCCTGAAGAGCTTTACGAACAATCGATCGAGACGCGAAAAGATGCTCCAATCGATATAGCGAAAATCGTCTCCCGGTTGATAAGATCGATAATCGTGAAACTCCAGGCTCGATCCCTTTTTATATGTTCGATGCTCACCTCGAAACCGCCCGCGGAAGAGTTTTTTGGTCATTATTGAAAGATACTCGAGTTTTTGTATGAACTCGGAATCGAAAAGCTCAGACGCCATGTTCTCTATGTCTCTCCGACGTGTGCGGTGATTTCCTTGATGATGGCGTTCTGCGTTATCCCTTCCGCTTCACCTTCGAAGCTCAGAATAATCCGGTGACGCAACGACGGAAGACACGCCTTTCGGATATCGCCGAAATCGACGTTGATTCGTCGGTCGAGCAGTGCGTATACCTTTGCGGCGAGGACCAGGCTCTGCGCTCCGCGTGGGCTCGATCCGTATCGTACGTAGCGCGCCACCGACTTCGATGCGTGATCCTTTTCCGGATGTGTCGCGAGAACTAATTGTATGGCGTACTCCTTTACCGGATCGGCGATCGGGACTTCACGAATAAACCGCTGCATCTCGAGCACTTCGGTTTTCGTCAGAATTTGATTCAGCTCGGGCAGCGAGGCACCGGTAGTTCGATCTACGATGGTCGATATATCTTCGGCGGTCGGATAGGTTACATCGAGCTTGAAGAAAAACCGATCGAGCTGCGCTTCCGGAAGCGGATAGGTTCCTTCCATCTCGAGCGGGTTCTGCGTTGCAAGAACGATAAAGGGAAGATCGAGCGTGTATCGCACACCGCCGATCGTCACGGCCTGTTCCTGCATCGATTCGAGGAGCGCCGACTGCGTTTTGGGAGTTGCCCGGTTTATCTCATCGGCAAGCACGATTTGTGCGAACACCGGTCCCTTCTGGAACTGTATCGTCTGCTCGCCGGTCTCGCCGCGAACGAGCACATTTGTTCCGAGGATGTCCGCAGGCATCAGATCCGGCGTAAACTGAATCCGTGAAGTGGCCAGATCGAGGACTTCTCCGAGTGTCCGGATCAGATAGGTTTTACCGAGTCCCGGAACCCCTTCGATCAGTGCGTGTCCTCCACACAACAGACACACGAGGACATCCTCGACTATACTCTCGTTCCCGACGATTGCTCTACCGATTTCTTTGCGTACGTGGCCGAGCTTTTCTCTGACATCCTGCGCGCGATCGTTAATCTGTGTCGTCTCCGTCGTATTCTCCATCGGAGCTCCTTGTTTAATTGGTTTCCTGCATGCCGATTCGTATGAAGTATTCTTTCACAAAGCTCTTCATCGCGGCGGGCACGTTCATCCGTGCAATCGACTCTTCGAGTTGCTTTTTATAGGTACGAACGATCTCATCGTCGCTTACGGTTGATTCGTTTGCCTCGGGAAGGCTGCGTACGAGCCGTTGTGTGGCCCGTTCATTGGACGTTATGTCTCCCTCGAGCTCACCGATCATCGCAAACGACTGTTCTCCACTTCGCTCGAAATCGTCCCCTGTTTCGTCTTCTACTTCCCGATCTCCCGGGCGGCTCGATCGAGTTCCTTCGGCGTCACCACCCTCTTCGGTATCTTCGCCGCTCTCCGTTCCGCCGGGCGATTCTCCAGTATCTCCTTCCGAGAGCCGCTGTTCATCCCGCGGTCGACGACCGCTCGGGCCCTCGGCTCCCTCAGACGTATCCTCCGATGAGGATCCCGGGGTCTGACTCGACTGTTCACCTTCCTCGCCGTCTGAGCCCTCCGCGGTCTGATCCTGTTGCAGAAACTCTTCGGCCCGCCGAAGCGCCTCTTCCGCCGCCGAGAGCCCCTCCCGTTCGGCTTCCGTCCCGTCCCCGCGTGATAAGCCTGAGGCCAGATCGCGAAGCTCCTGCTCGGTTTCGGCATCGATTCCGCCCCCACCGCCTTCGCGATCATCGAGCGATGAAAAGGCCTCGTCGACGGCCTCGCGCTGCGAATCGGAGAGCTCCCCATGGCTTAAAAACCACTCGCGAAGCGCTTCGGCTTCTTCATCGCTCAAGCGGTTGTTCATCATCCTCGACAACTGCTGCTGAACATTCTCCGATTCCTCACCTCGT
>CAYLZA010000111.1:0-7480 GCA_964387575.1 uncultured Spirochaetales bacterium
TGTCCTCGGTTGACAGAACGCCCGCGTTCCAGAGAGCCGAGTATTCACCGAGACTGAATCCGGCGGTTCCTTCCGAAGTTATGCCGCGCTTCTCGAGAAGGGTTGCGGCGGACATATTTACCAGGGTTACGGCGATCTGCGTATTTTGGGTTTCCTTGAGCTCTTCTTCGCTTCCTTCGAACAAGAGCTGCTCGAGATCTCTTCCGGATGCGTCGGAGGCGAGGTTGAAAAGCTTACGCACCGAATGGTCCGCTTCCCACAGGTCCGATCCCATTCCCGTGTACTGCGAGCCTTGTCCAGGAAATAGAAAACAGGTTTTCATTCAACCTCCTCGAATTATGGCCCGGATTCGCATACAACCCCGCCGTCGATGTGTGCGACAGCTTATCCGTACACTATTGCCGACGTCAAGATGAAACGCCCGATTGATGAAGAACGAACCAAGTGTCATAGTTGACTGTATGAACAAGGAAAAACCATCAATACGAACCACGACCGTCGGCTCATACCCGGTCCCGGACTGGCTGGCGGCGCTCCCGAGTGAGCAGGCGCTTGTGGATGCAACACGGGTTGTAATAGATACGCAACGCGCCGCAGGAGTCGATCTGCCGACCGACGGCGAGCTCTACAGATTCGATGTGAATCATCCCGATACGAACGGTATGATCGAGTATTTCGTCGGTCCGCTTGCGGGGATACGCACTGAAATCGGTATGAGCGATTCAAACGCCTTTGCCCGGAAACAGGAAATGGGATTTCGTGCACGACCGGCGGGAGTAGTCGAGGACTCGATCGGTGAGGGCGGCCTCGATTTGCCCGGTGCCTATCACCGTGTTCGCGAGATAGCCGGGACGAACGTGAAGTTTACCGTGACGAGCCCCTATATGCTTGCACGAACGCTTTTGGACAATCACTATGGGAATCTCGAGACGCTAGTCGTCGATATTGCACAGGTGCTTGCCGAGCAGGTGGCTGAAATCGATGCGGTCTGTGTACAGGTTGACGAGGCGAATATACCCGGAAATCCCGAGGATGCTCCGATAGCGGCACACGGAATAAACCTGATTCTCGACAACGTTCAGGAAGAACGAGCGGTCCATTTTTGTTTCGGTAACTACGGGGGGCAGACGATCCAAAAAGGGACGTGGAAGAATCTCATAGAATTTCTCAATTCACTTCACGCGGATCATCTCGTGCTCGAGCTCGCGCACAGACCACAGGAGGATATCGATGCGCTCAAGGAGATCAACTCGAGCATAACGCTGGGAATCGGCGTTGTGGATATAAAGGTGAATACCGTCGAAACACCCGATGAGATCGCTTCTCGGATAGAAAAGGCCGAAAGCGCAGTCGGTCCCGGAAGGATTGGGTGGGTGCATCCGGATTGCGGATTCTGGATGCTCAAACGGTCTATAGCAGACCGAAAAATCAGAAATCTCGTAGCCGGCCGGGACCTCTACCTCGGCCGATGATTCGATCGCGGTAAGGCGAATCTCCGGGTGTCGGCGGGTAAGCTTCCGCCTGCGGGCGAGCGCCTACTCTCCTGCGGAGAGGAAGCGCTCCGCCTCCATCGCGGCCATACACCCCATTCCGGCGGCAGTGACAGCCTGACGGAAGACCTTGTCTCTCACGTCTCCGGCTGCAAACACTCCCGGTTTCTCGGTTTTCGTCGAATCCGGCTCGGTCATCAGATAGCCGGTTTCATCGGATTTGAGTTGTCCGCCGAGAAAATCGGTGTTCGGTTTGTGCCCTATTGCATAAAAAAGCCCGCTCGCCTCGAGTACGCGCTCCTCGTTTTTCTTTTTGTCGATTACTTTTACACCAGTGAGAAATTGCTCTCCGATCGCTTCTCGCGCCTCGGTCTCCCATAGGATGTTTATCTTCGGATTTTCTTTTACACGATTCTGCATTGTTTGCGAGGCTCGCATCTCATCGCGACGAACGAGAATCGTCACCGTGCTTCCGTACTTCGACAGGAACGATGCTTCCTCACATGCCGTGTCTCCTCCGCCGATTACCACCAGCGGTTTGTCGCGAAAAACAGGTAGTGCTCCGTCGCAGACCGCACATGCCGAAATCCCTTTTTGCCAATATGTGTCTTCTCCGGGTAACTGCAATCGTTTTGCCGTAGCACCGGTAGCGATTATGAGGGTTTTTGCGCGAAACTCCTTGTCGCCGGTCTTGACGAGATACGGCCCTTCGGAAAGATCAACCTCATTAACCGTTTCGGTAATAATTCGTGTTCCGTATGTAACCGATTGCTCTCGCATTCGTGTCATGAGCTCGGGACCGTTTATCCCTTCGGGAAATCCGGGGTAATTTTCCACATCCGTTGTGGTCGTCAGCTGTCCGCCGGCCGCAATACCTCCGGCCATAAATCCTTCGAAAAGGAGCGGCTTGAGCTCCGCCCGGGCCGCATAGATCGCCGCGGTATGCGCGGCGGGTCCTGATCCGATAATGATTACGTTCTCTATTGTATTTTCAGCCATTACGTGCTCCACGAGTCTGCGAGGTATGTGTCTGTATCTTTGTATGCGTCACGGGAAAAAAAGTAAACACCCGGAGCAGATGCGAGGCTATGAAAAGGATCACGCGGTGTGCGCCACGCGATCCTCTCATAGTGTTTATCGTGCATCATTTAAGTTCTTACTGCTCAAATCCGGGATTGTCGGATTGCGCGCGCATCTGCCGTGGTTTTGGGTCAGTCTCCGGTTTTGACTTCGATTTTACGCGGCTTGACCGCCTCACTCAATGCGAGCGATACCGTAAGTATGCCGTTCTCCATAGACGCCGACACACTGTCGCGGTCTATCGTTTCATCTATCGTAAACGAATGATAATAGTCTCCTCGTGGTCGTTCCCGCATTCTCAATGTACCGTCGGATTTTACAGGTGTCCGACGTCCGGATACCCTCAGCTCATCGTTTTCGATTCGCACATCTACATCGTTCTTTGCGACGCCCGGCATTTCGAGAGTAAGTACGATTTTCCCGTCACGCTCACAAATTGTGCTCAATGGCCGTACAGGCCGAGCCGTTTGCGTTGATTCGTTTGGTTCCTTTTCCTTGCTCATACTATTCTCCTTATGTTATTTGACACTTACCGATATCTTTCGAGGTTTTACCTCTTCTCGCTTACCAACCTTGATAATCAGAACTCCGTTTTTCAACGTTGCGTCGACCTTGTTGCTGTCGACCGTCTCCGGAAGCGACAGGGTTCGCTGAAACGTACCGGACCAGCATTCGCGGCGATACACTTTTGTCTTTTCTTTGTCATCGCCGAGTTTTTTCTCACCTTTGATCGTAAGAACATTGTTGGAAATCGAAATATCGATATCTTTCGAGTTGACGCCCGGAAGATCGCTGACGATGATGAAATCATCGGTTTCTTCGATTACGTCAATCGGTGGAGAAACACGTCGGTCGAATAGTCCGCTTCCTTCGTAATCAAAATCGAACAAACGATTGATTTCGTCTCTAAGAAGATCGAAATCATCCCTCGATGCAGAAGCCCCGGTTGGCTGTCGCCGTGTAACTTCCATATGGTTCCTCCTTGCGGAATGTTTTACTAGTTGAATTGCAAAAAACGTGCCAAGGCGACATGCAGTAAATGCTTGTAACATAAAGAATTAAGAACGGCGATTTCGGTATGAAAACGACATTATTCGGATCGCGGGAGTATATATGGGTCATTTTAACCTATCTACATACGTCCCGATTTGCCCTTTGGGTCAAGAATACATATTTTTTTAACGCGATTTCGTTGATAAGGTTTTCGGTAGCGTGGAACGGGCCTAAACGTCTCATTTTTGGCTTTACGAGGTGGGTATGCCGGAAAAACATGTACAAAATATCATAGGCGCGATCCGATCGTGTCGTAGCGGCGAGACTGATCGAAGCGAATTATATTACACCGACGCAACATCCAACGAAAAAAACGAATACCTTTTTTTTACGAAACCCGAAATTCAGGACACCGAAGACAATTCGCTCATATCTGCGCGTTTACGGATCGTTTTTTCCAAATTCGAAGAGTTCTCCTTTCTTCCTGCGAAAATCCTGGTGCTTTCCGGTCTACATATGGGAAGGCATGGCATCGTTCAGGAACACTACGGTGTAATCGACGGTATTGCGAGAGCGCCGTCGACGGCTCTTTCCGAGAGTGCCCGAAAGGAGTTCTACAATCAATTCGGCAGATCGCTCGAAACCGTCGAAATCGTCGGCGGGATGGAGTATCTCGAACGGCATCCCGAGCTTACACCCGATCGATTGTCCCGGATATGGCTCGATGGTGATTATCGTAAGCTCGCGGGGGGAACGTACTGTCTCTATCTCGAAGATGAAAAGCTTTATTTGTTCAACGGATTTTATCCACGAATAATCGAGCATTTCACTCGTTCCGGAGCGACGATCGTCGTTATGGTGTTGACCGGAGATGTGGATTGGGCGGATGCACGGGGGCGTTTCATCGGTAGTACCGATCCGACTCAGGCCAGACCCGGGAGTCTCCGACACACGTTTCTGCATAAAAAACGTGAGCTCGGGATACCGGAGATCTCCCCCAATCTCAATGGTGCGCATCTGTCGGCGGGACCGGTGGAGTCGCTCGTTGAGCTCATGCGGTTTACGTCGGATCGCGACGGTTCCGATTCAGGAGTGTCGCCTTCGAGTTTTTCATTTGGTCGGAAGTTGGCGAAGCGCTTCAGTGACGATGAGATAGAATCGATCCTTGAAAATCCGGTTGTCGAATGGGAGGGAGAAAATATCTCCGTTTTCGATCTTACAGAAGAGCTCAATCCGAAAGAGGCGTTGACAAGGCTCGCGAAGGTGCGGCGGCAGTTTGGATCGAGCCCATCGGCGTAGCGCCGAGACGGTGCCGGGAAATCTCCAATGCCGGTGAGCCTCCCGCGGCTGAGAGCGACCGTCGCCGGTCTCGGCGAGGCGCGGGCGTAAGCCACGGCGACTCGGTTATTACTTCGAAGTCCTGTCGTTTAATCTGTTCCGGGCTGCTAAATATTGTCCGGGTGAGGTCCGATTCGCTCGTCCGCATCGAGCTTTTTGAGTGACTCGATATCTTCGTCTTCGAGCGAAAAATCGAATACCTGCGTGTTCTCCTCGATTCGTTCGCGATGAACGGATTTGGGGATCGTCACTACACCGAGCTCGAGGTCCCAGCGGATCAGTATCTGTGCAGGTGATTTGAGGAAGAAAATTACTCACGCCGATCGCACGAACCTTTCCGTCGGCGTAGAGTTTTTCCAAAGCCTTCCATGTGTCCTTGTATTTACCTTTTACGGGCCAATGAACCAGGTAGAGATCGAGAGCCCAACGAACGGCGTTTTTTGTTTCCTCACCGGGGGTCGACTGAAAAACTCCGAGCCCGACCCAGGGGATTTCGATTCCGTTATTGAGCGCAACCTTTGTCTGTAGATTCACGTTTTACTCCTTGCGTAATGATTGAATGGCGTGCGCCGATTCAATACGCGAAGAATCGATACGAGCCATTCCCGTTACCGTCGAGAAAAAGATACTCATCGCGTGGGAAAAACGTAAAGGTGTTGGTTAAGGGCGCGAGTTCAACGATCAGACCGCTTCTAAGCGAGCGGCTTATTGACCGGTAGCGCGTCGACGGCACTACCGTACGCTTCGCCCGCCCCCCGGGGCTTGACCGCAGTTGAGAAAGGATCTGCCAAATCTGCGGTTATTTTATGAAAGCATGTCTCAACGATCACACCTTGTACGGAGCCGGGATGGCTCCCGACGCTTTCCGTTTCATAGATCTCGTGCAGGAGCTCAATCTCGCGGGAATCCATTTTTCGGTGCTGACGTCGTTTTGAGATTTCGATGATGCGAAGATCGTCGAAATTCGCAGCAAAGCGGAAGAACACGGACTTTCGACTGAGATTGGAATCGGCTCGTGCAATCCTTTTTCCGATTGCAAACCGCCGAGAGACACCGCTCGTGATCCGCGAGAGACCCTCGAAGATCCGGTAGATGCCTGTAAGGCACTTCTTCCCTGGATCTGTTCGACTCACGTAAAGGACGGTGTTCTTTGCTTCGATGAGATCGAAGGCGCTCGCTGGTATTGCTGTCTGATCGGAGACGGTTCATGTCGGATCGAGGAAACGGTCACGATGATTAATAAGGCGCATCCGAATGTTAATCTCAATATAGAAGACCTCTGGAATACGTTTCGTGTTCCCGTGTTTGATTCCGATTTTATCGATGGGTTGGGGCATATATCAAAAAAGGACATACAGCAAATCGTGCGATGGCTGCACGACGGTGAGCGCCTTGCGGAGGAAGGAAAAATCCATTCACGAAAGGAGCTGGAAGACGATTCGAGATGGAGTATCGTGGGAAACCGATATCGCACCGATCTCGAGCGGGCCGGACAGCTGTTGATGCGGATTGAAGAGAACACGGGAGCTGTCTGATTATGTGTCATCGGTTGCGTGTCGTCGGCCGATTTCCACCTCGCGCTTGCTCATATCGACACAGATGCACCCGATGGCTTACGACTCGTCTGCGATGTTCGTGTTTTGGAAGGTGAGCGATGAATTCTCTGCGTGACGTCGGCACGACCATACTCGAAGAGCTCGATTATCTTCCCCGAATAAATAGAAGCAAAGACTACCGGATCGCAATAATCGGAGCCGGGCGTATTGCGATGCGGCGCGTAATGCCGGGGTTACACTCGCGGTTCATCAACCTACACGATGGTATTATCCCGCCGGAGTGGCACGAAGCCTTATCGATAAGGGATTACTCGGCGAAATTTTCTATATCGAGCTACGTCTTCAGGGAGACCAGGATAGGGCGTACTTCAAAGATCCTGTAACACGGTGGCACGCCGATCTGGATGATCACATTTTCGTAGAGTGGGGTGCACATTACTTCGATTTGGCGCGATGGTTTGCCGGGGGAGATACGCCGCAAAGCGTATTTGCATGGGGCACCCGGAAGGGTAATGAGCATTTCAGGAGTAAGATGGCCGTATCGGCAACAGCTCGATTCGCCTCCGGATGTGTCGGTTCGTTTTCGCTCAATCAGGCGTAGCGTTTCAGAGATGTTCCTCTCGGGGGTATGACGTTCAGGGTGGAAGGAACCGAAGGTACCGCTGCGGGTGATCTCGTGGATGGTATGTCGCTTTCGTTTGCATCACGACTGAGAGACGGGTTTTTCGGGAATTTCGACTGGACACAACGGCTGAGTAGCGAAGAAGATCCAACGAACTACCTCTGGTTTGCTTCGGTTCGGGACGGACATCTGTGGCCGATGGCGGAGCTGATCAACAGCCTGAACGAGAACCGGGAGCCATTGCATAGCGCACGAGACAATCTGGGTTCGGTCGGTACATATCTTGCCGCGCTGCGCTCCGACGCGGAATATAGAGCTGTTGCGATCGACGAAGTAGAATGATTAGAGTATCATCGATTTATCCCGAATCTCCTGGATTCCATCTCACATTGTTTTAAATT
>CAYLZA010000112.1:0-7470 GCA_964387575.1 uncultured Spirochaetales bacterium
GGTTAAAAGTGTTGTGCATTGCCGGATTTCTCCACAGACACATGCTGTTTCGACGGAAGCATGAGTTGGTATGAATCGCAATTTTGAACAATATGCAGGCGGAGGTTCGTTGATCGGTAGGCGGAGTGCTCAGGAAATATTTGATTCCCGAGAGCTTTCAGGATGCAACGACTGGGCATTGTTAATGGCTGCAATTCTTCGACGGGAAGTGGATTTTGATTGATTCCGCATTCGGCAGATATTATATCGATTATAATTATTCAGATCCCTTATTGCTGTTTGGGCACCGGGTGCGGCATCCGTCTATCAAAAAGGCCGGGATCAGTGGACAATGGGTATAAGGAAGCCCGAAGACAATCAGGATCTGATGATTAACTTCGCGATTTTTATGTGGATGCAGCAAGGCTCTCAATCCGACGCCGCCCTCGCGTTTTGCGGTGATAACGGGATCGAAGCCGTGAGTAAGCGGTGTATATTGATGTTTGCCGAGCCGGTGGGATTCTGACGTTGATCCCCGCAGCGGGAGCGAGCTATCCGAACGTGCTCGGATACAGCTCGCTCTGTACATTTGCTCCGGCCGCTACCTTTTACTAAAGCTGAAGCCGCGTCCTTAGGGCGCGGTTTCCGTTTGCGGCTGTGCCTTTAATGGTTTGTCCGGTTCTCCGCGGCTTCAGCAGCACCGTAAGCCCCCAACGGGGGCGCTACCCACAAACCGCCTGACCACACTGGTGTGGTCAGGCGGTTTGTGATTGTTTTTTTCTTACCGGCTTGAGTTGCTTCCTGAGGGCGAGCTTCGTCAAACGAAAAGCTCTGTTCGGGAAACCGGTGATCCGCCGCCGGGCGGTTGTTGTGCTCATCGTAACGCTGGTTCTCGCCTTGGCGTCCACAGTCTGGTTTGTTTCCGTAAAGAGCCAATACGTCGACGCTACAACTACGGCATCTCCAAGTCAATAAACTATTATCGAAGTTCCGACGAAGCTTCGGACAATTCATAAAGTGCTTGTATACTGATTTCGGCATGACGCATCAAACTGTCGAGCGAGACGTGCTCGTCCGGTTGATGGACATTATTTGCCTCACCCGGAAATCCGGCGCCGAACGCCACGCATCGGTCTTTTATCATCCGCGCGTATGTACCCCCCGACATCGACATCGGTTTCGCTTTTTCTCCGGTCACCGTCTCGTAGGAGTGGAGCAGCCGCTGTATGAACGGGTTATCCTCGGGGATAAAAAGCGGCTCCAGGTGGTGCTCGAATCGCACCGAAAAACCATCGCGGGACGCGCGAAACGAAAGCGCCTTCGATATATCGTCGAATTCCATCGTAACCGGGTATCGAATATTAATTCCCGTTTTTACCGACCTCTCGTCGACTTCTATCGTTCCCCAATTAGCGCTCAATTCGCCCGACTCGGTATCTCGGCAGGCAATCCCGAGCGAATCTCCCCGGGTCTCGAATCCGATCAATCGTGTGAGTGCCTGTATTTCGGGCTCGATCGCAGCTGCGGCTGCTGAGGCGGAGCTCGGCGCCTCGGCGGCACTCGCTTCCGTTTTCTCGGCTTCGAGCGTACGTGCGAGCTCTGCCACCGCATCGACTGCGTACGCAATTGCGCTGACACCGTTCGCGGGTCTTCCGCCGTGGGCGGAAATTCCTTTCGCTTTCAACAAGAGACCTTCATTCGTTTCTTCGAGCTCGAGACGGTCTTCCACAAAGCCCTTGGATTTTATCTGCTCCATAAATGCCCGAGCGCGCTCCGAGTACTCAGGCTCAATAAGCGCGCTTGCCTGATTCGCGACCATATTGAGGGCTTCGCCACCGGAAAACGACGATACGATTTTCCGGCCCGTCCGGTCAGCGTGGAGATGTGCGTTCACGATTCCCATTTCCCGGTTGTACAACGGATACCCCGAGTCAGGAGAAAAACCGTAAACGGGAGTTTCTTCGTGATCGAGATAGTACTTCACTCCCTCCATTCCCGATTCCTCATTCGTTCCGAAGATGATCCTGAATCGTACGTCCGGATCGGGCACCTGATCGGCGAACGCACGAAGCACGTATAATGCCGTGATTGCAGGTCCTTTATTATCCGCCGCACCTCTACCGTAGATGATACTGTCCTCGATTTCGCCGCCGAACGGTTCATGTTTCCATCCGTCACCGGCAGGGACAACGTCGAGATGCACGAGGATTCCGATAAGCGGTCCCCTTTTTCCGTACTCGACATGACCGGCATATCCGTCGACATTTTTTGCCGTAAATCCGAGTGCTTCGCCCCGGTCGAGCACGAATTGAAGTGCCCGTAGCGGTTCCGCACCGAAAGGCGCTCGGTTATCGGGGGAGGTGTCGCCCTTCACGCTCGGTATCTTGATCAACTCGCTGAGATCGCGAGCAATTTGGTCTCTGTATTCGTTTACCCTGGATCTATCAAACATAGGCGCATTATAACCGTCGGCGGCTCGGGTTGCGAGTAGGCGGCGGAGCTTCCAATACGCAATATTGAAACCTCGCCGTCGAAGTGACATGATGCATCATCGAGCTTCAGTCGGAGGTAAATAATGACACGTATGGGAATGATCGGTTGCGGGACTATGTCCGGAGCGTATCTCAGGCAAATGGAATCGCTTTCGGATCGTCTGGAGTTCACGGCATTCGTCGATATCGATATCGAGCGAGCAGAGGCTGCAGCACAATCATCTCCGGTAGGGGAAGGAGCGATGACCGCTACCGAGAGCAGCGCTATTATAGACAGTGTCGACGCGGTCGTCATAGCAACCCCCCATGATCTTCACAGAGATATAGCCGTCGGGTTTCTAAACGCCGGCAAGCATGTGCTGATCGAAAAACCGCTTGCCAATACCGAACGCGACTGTCTTGCGATAATCGAAGCCGCCGAAAAATCGAATAAAACCGCAATGCACGGCTATGTGATGCGATACTCGCCGATCGTGAGGGAGTTTGCCCGATTGATTCGAGAGAACATATACGGCGAATGTTTTCACCTCTCGATCTGGACCGAGCAGTATACCGATCTGTCGCGGGGCGACTGGCTCGGAAAGGCTGCACGAGTCGGCGGGGGCCAGCTCTTCAGCCACGGATGCCACTATATCGATCTCCTGCTCTACATGCTCGGTGCACCCGAAACGGGGACTCATGTCGGTACTAATCTCGGAACGCCGTGGATGGAGATGGAAGGCACGAGTAACGTATCGATAAAGTTCCGAAACGGAGCCACCGGTTATCATTTCGGAACCTGGGGAGCGAGGGGAACCAAGCTCCGGTACAGTATGCATGCTCACTGCACCGGCGGGATGCTCGAGCTCGATTACCGGAGCGGCGAAATCGTCTTGTGGCTCGATCCGTCGCGGGGAGATCTCGGTGGGATGAGCAGGGAAGAGCTTGCGGACGCCGACAATAAACCGAGCAGTCGTCTTCTCCACGAAGTGGAGCCCGGGGCAAAACACACGAGCGAAGAGATGTCTCACTTCCTCGACTGCATCGAATCGGGGAATAAGCCCGAAACCGATCTGTATGAAGCACTCCAGGGCTTGAGAACGATCTGGCGTCTCTACGAGGCTGAGCGTCGCGGCGTTGTTGCCGATTTGTCGGGGTTGGGACTCGACGCCTGTTCACCGGAGCCCGATCCGTTTCTCGCCGAGACGAAGAAGTTCGGGTACACATGCAATAGAGAGGAGTTGCGCGATGAGTGATCGAACCGAAGTGGAGCGAACGGTGCCGGCGGATAGACCGGGGCGGAATCCCGGCAATTACGGTGACCACGACTGAACCTCGCCGGTTGCGGCCGCAGCCCCTGTGATTCGACTCAGGCCGTAACGGGTATCCCGTCAAAGAACTTCCGGCTCCGCCGTATCTCCGGTCATAGATGCCGGGAGTCGTCTGACCACGGTTCCCGTTCGATCGGTGAAGTACAGCCTCGATTGCGAAAGCTCATCCGGATTTCCGTCGGCCCAGAACGCATAAAAGTCCGGATGCGGTGGGCCGCCGTCCACTCGCCGCGGCCGCCGGGCATAGCTGTGATTCCGATCGCTCTTCGTCGTGATGCTTTGCTCGCGGCTCCAGCTCACCCCTTCGTCGGTGCTCCGCCACAGCGCCATCTCCCCTCCGGTTCCCCAGGACTGGGGGCCGGACTCGGTCGGGGCGATAAGAAGCCAATCTCCGTCGGGTTCGATGATGAGTGAGCCCATGTCGTAGTTGTGCGTGGACCGGGTTATCTCGTGAAAGTGCCATCGATCGTCATGCCGATGCGCAATAGTCCAGATGCGAGGATCACCTCCCGGGCCCGGACGATGGTGTGCCGATGTAACGACGAGAATCACCGGATTCCCTGCGTTATCAACGGTCATATCTTTCATGTATACGAGGCGGCGCTCGATCATGAAATCGCGAACGAGCGCAGGGGTATGAACGTCGGTCAACGGAGGCTCGAGGAGCGTACCGTCCGCGGCGTACCAGTTCTCTCCGTTATCGTCGGTTTCCGCAAAATAGAGATTGGTTCGGACATCCACATTACCGAGCGGGTGCATGTTGAATGCGGTGAGCACGCGCTTCCCGACTCGACAGCTCGTTTGATAGTGCCCGCCCATTCCCGCGAGCTTCCGGTCACGGGTCCACGATTTTCCATCGCTGCTCGTGCTCCAATACAGCTCGCGTACACCGGTGTATTTGGTAAAAAGCAGCAGAAATCCGCCGTCGTCGTTCCTCCAGGGCTGTGGATAGGTCATCTCGGTTTCATCGATCCGCTCAAATGCCTCCGTAGAAAACGGCTCGACGCTTCTGTACCGAAAACCCGGACGTATTCGTCCGCGACCACTCACAAAAACCCAAATATGCCCGTCTCCGTCGATTGAAATGCTCGGATTATCGTGCGGATCGTCCACATCGCCCTTGTCGTGAACAATGGTAGGTTTGGGAACTACTCCCCGTTTGTGATCGAAGAATGAAGCCATCGCGAGGAGGTGTCGTTCTTTGTCTTGTGGCGTACCGCCGTAGACGAAAAAGGTCTTGTTTACCGACGGGGCGTATAGTGCCGTCGGTACGTGCTTCGCCGTATAGGTACCGAGACCACCCGAATACTTGTCACCGAGCTCGTTTTCTTTTTGTCCGAGCTCGAACCAGATGCCTCGATATCCGTCGGCTTTGTCGTTTGAAATCGTGCGCATGTGGTCATTATTTCATCGACGAGGAGAAAATTGAAGGTGTTTCCGGCCGGAGGCATTTGCGATGTCACCAGTTTACACTGGTGAAAAACCTTGGGCGGCGCCGGATCTCAAAGTACGGAGTTCGCCGTTCCTAACACTCTTCTTGAACTCTATCACCAGTTCAGATAGAATCGTCACCGGCATCTCAAAGATCGACCGGAGACACGTACACATCTATGCAAACCTCATTGGCTTGTATCCCCTGTTTTCTTCGACAAACGCTCGAGGCAGCGAAGTTCGCATCTGAAGAAGATGATATCCATCAGTCGATTATGCGGGATATTCTCAACGTAACCTCCGGTATGGATTTCAATACTCCACCTCCTGCGGTTGCGCAATTTATTCATCGAAGAATACGCGAGGTCGTTGGTCACGATGATCCTTATCGCGACGCGAAAGATCGAGTAAACAAGATGGCGCTCGAGCTTTTACCCGAGCTCAAGAGGCAGGTACAATCGGCCGCCGATCCGCTCGATTTGGCAATTCGTCTTGCGATTGCGGGAAACGTGATCGATCTCGGCGTGCACGGTTATATCGACAAGGAGGATCTGCGCAATGAAATCGATCGGGCCATGCACGAGCCGGCTGCGGTCGATCTCGAGACGTTTCGGGATGCCGTAACGAGCTCAAAAAAGATTCTGTATATTGCCGATAACGCAGGCGAAATCGTTTTTGATCGACTTCTGATAGAGCAAATTTCCTTTCGCACTATCACGGTTGCAGTTCGCGGTGGGCCGGTACTCAATGACGCAACGATGAGTGATGCTCGAACCGCGGGGCTGCACGAGGTAGTGCAAATTGTCGATACCGGTTCGGATGCTCCGGGAATACTGCTCGATGATTGCAGCAAAGAGTTTCGATCAGTTTTTGATGAATCGGACTGCATCATCGCAAAAGGGCAGGGGAACTACGAGAGTCTGAGCGGAACGGCGAAAAACACCTTTTATCTTCTCAAGGTCAAGTGCTCAGTAATAGCTTCACGTACGGGGAGAAGAATCGGCACTCATCTTCTTACGAGTGAAACGCGACGGCAATCGGAGCTTACGATATAGCACTGATATTATTTAAAAATCGATGGTGCCCAGTTTCATAACAACAAACAAGACTATACTATGAGCAAACATGAAACGAACATTAGCTGATCTCATGAGAAAGGCAGCGGTAGAGCTTGCCGATCATCCGTTTGTCGGGAAAAAAACCGACGAGGGATGGAACGAGCGAAAATTCTCGGATGTATATAATGATGCGCGCGCGCTTGCGGCGGCGCTTCTCGATTGGGGGCTCAAACGTGGTAGTTGTGTGGCGGTTATCGCCGAGGGAAGTCCGCAGTGGGTCATCGCAGAGTTCGGTACGATACTCGCCGGTTCGATTTCCGTTCCTCTCTCGTTCAGATTGCTTCCGGAAGAGCTGCCCTTTCGGATCAACCACTCGGAGTGTTCGATAATCTGTTTTTCCCGTAACACGCTCAATCAGGTCGTCACCGCCCTGCCGAAATTCGAGAACGACGAGCTCACTTTCGTGTGTCTCGATGAGCCGGATGACACGATTATCTCCGCGTTCAAAGAATACGAAGTGGAGCCGGGGAAGCGTTTTTTCTCGTTCTACGATCTGGTGACGGAAGGGAAAAAACTGCTTCCGGATTACGAGAAAATACTCGACGGAATTGCAGAGGATGCGGATGAAAATGATACGGTTACGATCTCCTATACATCCGGAACTACGGGGAATCCCAAAGGGATCATGCTTACCAACCGTAACTATTATGTAAACAGCTTCGATTCCGTTACGATGTTTCGAGTACCGAGCACATACCGGACGCTGATCGTTCTGCCCTGCGATCATTCTTTCGCGCACACCGTCGGCATCTTTGCTGCGCTCCATCGCGGGATAACACTCTATTTCGTAGATACACGAAATGGAACAATGTCGATTATCAGAAATCTGCCGGGGAATCTGGTGGAGGTGAATCCTACTTTTCTTCTCACCGTACCGGCGCTCACGGGCAACTTCATGAAAAAAATCCAACAGGGAATAAAAGAACGCGGCGGTTTTGTGGAGCGATTGTTCGAACGTGGTATCAACGCAGGGATCGAGTATAACGGTGACGGGCACAATCGACCGAAATTCCGGACGAGATTCAGGAATTTCTTTTCATACAAGCTCGCTGAAGTACTCGTTTTTAAAAAAATTCGCCGGATATTCGGTAACAGAATCGAGTTTTGCGTCGGCGGCGGGGCGTTGCTCGATGTCAACCA
>CAYLZA010000113.1:0-7465 GCA_964387575.1 uncultured Spirochaetales bacterium
CCGACCGCTCATAGCGGTAGACGGTTCCGAGCTCGGCCCACCTGAGCGGGAGATCCCGGTAAGATCTGAGGCTGTTGTTGTATATCATGATATGAAAAGGGCAATTCATCGGTTTGAGATAGTAATCGTCATTGTCTATCTCCATAGACGAATACATACCTTCCCGGTAAAACCCGAGATGCCCTGATGTTTCCCAGAGCCACGATTTCCCGATATGCGGAGTAAAAAGGAGCTCGTACGCCGCCTTCCTGTGCTCCCTTCGCCAAAAATCCTCTATTTCCTGACGGATTCGTCCGCCCATCGGATGCCAGTACACCAATCCCGGACCGGATTCCTCATGAATCGAAAAGAGATCGAGATCCCGTCCGAGTTTTCGGTGATCACGTTTCTCCCGTTCCTTCAGATCGTTGAGATGGGATCTGAGCTCCTTCGGATTTTTCCACGCGGTGCCGTATATTCGCTGGAGCATCGGATTGGTCTCTTTTCCCCGCCAATATGCTCCGGCGACCGATAGAAGCTTGAACGCCTTTGGATTGAGCTCCTTTGTGCTCTCCACATGCGGCCCGCGGCAGAGATCGGTAAAACCGCTCTGCGTGTAGAGAGAGACCTCTTCGCTTTCAGGAAGATCCTTCAAGAGCTCGAGTTTGTACGGTTGATCCGAGAAAAGCTTGCGCGCTTCTTCCTTCGATACAACTTTCTTCTCGAAGGTATGCTCTTCGCTCATGATTTCGGTCATCCGTTGCTCTATCGAAGATAGATCGTCGTCGTTCAACGATCGCGAAAGATCAAAATCGTAGTAGAATCCGTCCTCAATCGGCGGACCGATCGCCAGTTTCGCATCGGGAAACTTCTCGAGCACGGCTTCGGCCATAACATGTGCGGTTGAATGACGAATCTTGTGCAGAGTATCGTTCGATTTCTGCATAGGTACCTCCAGGGAGGACAAAAAAACCGTCATGGTTTCGCCCTCCACGATATCTCTCGCGAGGACGAAAGCACGACGGCTTCCGCGGTTCCACCTCACTTCAGTACCCGGCCGGATATGACGGCCAACTGCACTTTGCATACCGTATAACGGCGGTAAACCGGCTCAGCTTATACGTCGGATTTCACCGATTTTCAGCCTGCAGCTCAGGAGTGGTTTTCAACGCGTCGTAGCCGAACGGCTTTCAGCCCCGCGGGAATCCGTTTCGTCCGTTCTCTCTACCGGCCCGTTTCGCGCCTACTCTTCTCCTTCATTGCCTTTGAATTGAGTATCGTAACAATCAGACTTTAGGTCAAGACAACGAACACGTTATATGACGTCTATAAACGCTTCCACGAGAGTAACGAATCGCTCCGGATGCATCGCGTGAATCCAATGCCCCGCGTCTTCGATCGTCTCGACTCGCGCATTCGGGAAAAAGTGGAATATTTCGGAGATGCGTTCATCGGCGACCGTTGATGAGTTCCCGCCACGGATAAACAACGAAGGGCCCTCGTAGGTTCGCCCGAAACGCAATCCCGCCCAGATTTCCTGATACCGGTGCGCTAACCCATCGAGATTGGGCTTCCACGAAAATCCGCCGTCGTTCGTCCGATCGAGATTCTTGAGCAGAAACAACCGCTCGGTTCGATCCGGGACGTGTTTCGACAAACGTTCTTCGGCTTCTCTGCGACTCGAAATCGAGCTTACATCGATTTTTCTCAAAGCGTCGACGAATCGTTCATACTCGGGCGTCGTCTTGCCGGGAATCATATCCTCCACGATGAGGCCCTCCACACAGTCCGGTTGAGAGAGGGCGAGCTCCATCCCTGCCTTGCCCCCCATCGAGTGCCCGACGATTATTGTGGTTGGAATTTTCAGCTCATCCATCAGCGAACGGATATCATCGGCCATACGGGAATACCCGACCTCATCACTGTGCGGAGAACGACCGTGATTCCTGAGATCAGGGACGACAGTTTTTCTTCGTTCAGATAGCTCCTGTGCTATCGTGTGCCAATTATCGCCCGAACCGAGAAGACCATGCAGCAAAAAGACGGGTGTTTCATCTTCGCCGACGTTCCGGTCTGATTCGGGCTCATATATTCTTCGATACAGCTTCAACTACCGCTCCCATATTTATTCCACGATGTTTTCGTCCGGCGAAAGCTTGTGCACGATTCCGGTACAGCCGATTGGTTGGGCTTCGCCGATTGCACGCGACGCTCACGATAGCAGGATTTTCCGGGTATCACAACGACAGCGCGCACTGTCTGAAGAAGGAGGTTCCGCCGCCCGCGAATTCCCGACCACGTTCCGGCGGCAGGGCATATTGACGAATGCGGATTCGCACGTACAATACTGTGGCATGCCCGACATTCCTGCGAAGCTCAGAGAACGTTATACCAGACTCAAGGCGCATTCGGCCGCCGAAGAAAGCGCGAGCTTCGCGCTCGAGATACTCGCGGACGACCGAGTGGGGCTTATCGCCGACATCACGTCAAAGCTTTCGACCGCCGGCGGTAACATCGCGTTCATTCAGTCCTGGAACGATCATGACGGCTCGATCCATACGTTCGTCCAAATCGACAACGACTCTATCCTCAAGGATGTTTTGAACGGCATTTGCGGTATTCCGTCGGTCCGAGACGTTGATATTCGGCCCAGTCACCGCAGAACCTGGGGAAAACGTATCATCGTGATAGGCGGCGGCGCTCAGGTTGCGCAGGTGGCCGCCGGTGCGATCGCGGAAGCGGATCGGCACAATATCCGGGGAGAGACGATTTCAGTCGACACGATTCCCATTGTAGGAGAAAGCGAGCTCGCCGAAGCTGTTCGCGGTACCGGAAGGCTTCACCGGGTCGGGATGGTCGTTCTCGCCGGAGCGCTGATGGGCGGCGAAATTACCAGAGCCGCTACCGAGCTCAGACAGGAATATGGGATTCCGGTCATGGCGTTGCGCATGGCCGGTTCGATCTGTGATGCGGTGGATCTGACGGTAACCGACCCGTTACAGGCGGGAGTAATGGCCGTGATGCTTATCAGTCATATCGGACAATTTGATCTACTGAAAGTCCACGGCAGACGCTACTGAGCTATCTCGAAACGATAATACCCCGAGCCGATCGATACTCGTACATAATCCTCGAGGCGCACCGGATCTTCGAGAAGATCAGCTCGTGCTCCGGGCTTCCCGCTTGCCCAGATAACCGTTTCTTCACCGTCATTTCCGGTTTCCCGTATGACCACTCCATCGCCCTTAACGGGTAGATACACGTCACCTCGGCAACCGGCGGGAAGCGACGCGGTAAGAATGAACGTATCATCGTACCGTTGCCATGATGTGCTCACCGGGCCACGTACGGTTTCAACACCGGCTTTGCAATATTCGAGCTCTTTCGGTGGATATGGTTTGATACAAATGGTTTCCCAACCGGGAGTGCCGGGGTAAAGCCCCGCAAGCACCCGATAGAACCATGCGTCTACGCTTCCGAGCATAATGTGATTCTGCGAGTTCATCCCCTCGCCTTCGAGTCGCTCCCACCGTTCCCACATGGTAGTAGCGCCTTGCTCGAGCATGTATACGAATCCAGGATACGAGTCTCTCGTGGCAACCGTGTAGGCGGTATCGGCTTCGCCGTATCGGGTAAGTACGTCAAAAAGATAGCGGGTCCCGACGATACCCGTATCCATGTGGTAATCAAATGTTTTGACCACCGAATTTCGCAGTTTATTAAACGCCTTTTCGATCTGATCGTCCGGAACCATATCGAGATATAGCGGTAGTGCTTGTGATGTTTGTGAGCACGACTTGTCCATCGGGCTCGTTGTTATCGTTCGGTATTGTCCGTTTTCGAGATATCGGGAATTGAACGCCTCTTTTATCGATACCGCAAGGTCCGCGTATGATTCGGCATCAACATTCCTGCCGAGAACCTCCGCGATTTTTGAAAGATGCAATACATCGTGATAATAGAAGAACGATGATGTAAACGAGACGGGAGTTGTTTTCGGAAAGGTACTCGCAGGCGGGCACCAGTCCCCGTATTTACCGAATTCGAGCAGATTATCTTTTGATATCGATCGCAGATATTCTACATATCGTTTCACCGACTCATAGTGTTTTTCGAGCGGTCGCGTATCCGCATAAAATTGATAGAGATACCAGAGAATGACGATATATGCGGTGCCCCACGCGGGATCCGCGGGATAAAACGGCCAGTACGGAGGGACGACATCCGATATGCTCCCATCATCTTTCTGACATTCGGCGATGTCATCGAGAAACTTCTCATATGCGAGAATCATATCGAAATTATAGAGAGCTTCCTCGACGGTGAGCTGCGCGTCTCCCATCCAACCCATACGCTCGTCTCGTTGCGGACAGTCGGTAGGCATGCTCATATAGTTCGAAAGCTGCCCCCACCAGATAATCCGGTGAATATCGTTTACATCTTCATTTGCACAGTAGAGGTTTCCGACCTGCGGAAGATCGGTGTGAACGAATATGCCCGTAATATCCTCAGGAGTAGGCACTCCGGGATAACCCGAGATTTCGGCAAATCGGAATCCGTGATAGGTGAAATGAGGCTCGAAAAGCTCGCATCCGGAACCACTGAGAATAAAGGTATCGGTACTCTCGGCCGAGCGATTTACGCCTGGATTCAGCGTCCCGTCAGGATGAAGAAGCTCGGAAAATCTGACACGAACAGCCGTTCCCGGAGGACCTTCTGCGCGAAGCCTTACCCATCCAGAGAAGTTCTGTCCGAAATCGCAAACAAATACACCAGGCTCGGTTTCATAGATTCGTTCCGGTTCGAGCTCGTGTGTAGCCCGTGCGGGCTGCATAGCCTGCGACGCAAGACAGGGTACGTAGTTGAGAACCTCGGCGTTTTCCCACGCCGAATCGTCGTACCCGGGCTCCGACCAGCCGCTCATATCGACCCGTCGATCGATGAGCTCGCCGTAGAAGAACCCGTTCTCGCGTATACTTCCATGGCTCGTTTTCCACGTATCGTCGGTGGATATCTCGAACCGCTCTCCGTCCTCGTATTCTATCGAGATAACCCCGGTAGCCCGCGGTTTCCCGTATCCGTACGCACCGATGTGCCTTCCGTTACCGACGATCAAGCCAAACGCGTTTGCACCTCGAGTAATATAACCGGTTATATCGTAACTCGAATAAAGCGCAAGCGTGTGATAGTCGGTCTGTCCGGGATCGAGTCGATAATCACCGACCCGACCGCCGTTTACATAGAGCTCGTAACAACCGAGTCCCGACACGAAGGCTTTTACCCGTTTTATCGCTTTCCCCGCGAGATCGATCTCACGCCGCAAATAGATAGCGAGAGCAGGTTCGGCCGATTTGAACTGTTCGCTGTTTGTTGCATCCCTTCCAACGGTATTCGACGAAAACGTTTCGACCGACTTTCTGGAGATCCATTTGCCCGACCAATCGTCTCCCTCGAGCAGTGCGGTTTCGAACCGGGCCGGTTCACTCAACGAGCTTTCCACACCTTCCAGATTCCACCAGGATACACGGAACCGATAGGAGGCGTATGAGCTGAGCGGATCTCCGTTGTAGACGCAGATATTGTCGGAGGATTCGATTTTTCCGGTATCCCAGACCGTCTTGTCAGTATCATCCTCTACAACGACACGATAGGCGTCCTGACGCACATTTCGTTCCGTTCCGGGAATAGACCAGCGAAACCTCGGATGCGGTGTATCTACGCCCTTCGGCTCATACTGATACTCACAACGAAGTGAGAGAGGTGGTTGAATCTTCATAAGTCTTTCTCAATATGTTTCTTATTTTTTTCGCTGACGTTTGCCTTTGAGCTTGCGTTCGGCTTTCGGAATCTCGTCCATCGAGCGCTGCCGCGAACCGCCGCTCGATTTTTCACCGCCCGCCGTTGCACCGCTTTTCGCAGGCGCTGCGGGTCGTTCGGCGACGCGTGCACCGTATTGCTGCACCTCTTTCTTACGTCTTTTGCGTTCGCGAACCGACATCCACCCGTTCAGGATAGGCGACGCGACGAATATCGACGAGTAGGTACCGATAAGAACACCAACGATCAAAGCTAGAGCAAAATCTCGAATACTTCCGGTACCGAAAATATAGATTGCTGCGACCGCCAGGAGCGTCGTAAACGAGGTCATCAACGTTCTGCTCAGCGACTGAGAAATACTGGTATCGATGATTTCCGGAAACGTGTTGGTGCGCAGAATACCGGTGTTTTCGCGGATACGATCGAAGATAACGATCGTGTCATTCAACGAGTATCCAATTATCGTCAGTACCGCGGCAATCGTTGCGGTTGAAAACTCCAATCCGGTCAATCCGAAGAACGCGAAAATAAAGAGCGAGTCGTGAACCAGAGCGGCGATTGCCGAAACGGCATACGCGAGCTTGAATCTGAACCAAGTATACGCGAGGATCAACAGAAGCGCCAGTACCGAGAGATACACCACCTGCTGAGACAGATTTCTCGAGAAACGAGCTCCGACGTAATCCGTACGCCTGATAAGAACGCTGCCGGTCCCAAATGAATCCCGGAGCAGTGCGGTTATCTTTCCGGTCGCCTCCTGATCGAAGTCACGCGCTCCCTCGGGCTCCTCCATGCGAATCATGAACTCCTGATCCCGGGCGGAGCCGATTGTCTGGATTTGCGGTTCTCCGACGGACGCGAGCGCCTCGCGAACCTCCCCGACGGTTATCGGGCTATCCCCTTCCGGGAGCTGCATATTGAGCTCAACTCCCTGATCATTCAAGCTCATAGAGCGTTCGAGAGAAAGCAGCACGGCCGGAGACGTACTCCCATCCGCCACAGGCACGAACTCTACGCCTTCCACTTCGGAAACCGAATCATCGAGTGCATCGAGTGTTGAGTACTCGGTAAGCTCATACTCGTATCGTTCGCTCTCCTCTTCGGTGGTACGTTCTATGATGAGTGTTTCACCGCGAATATCCAGGTTTACGTTTCCCACACCTTCATATGATACGGTTGCGGCCACGGGTGCGATCTGGACACGAACATTGAGTCCGGCCCTGAAATCTATTCCCAGATTCAAACCGCCCGTGCTGAAGGCGAAGATTGCCCCACCCACGATGAGCGTTACCGTGATAATGGGCATGATAAAGCGTAGTTTTGTAAATCGTATAACCCTCGTCATCTCATCCTCCAGCTGATGCTCAACTTCTTGACGCGCAACGACTCGGTGAAGTAATCAAACACGAGGCGAGACACTACCAATGCCGTAAACATCGAAGAAACGATACCGACCGCAAGCGTATATGCAAATCCCTGGATCGGCCCCGTTCCGAGCTGGGAAAGGAAAATTGCCGCAATAAAGGTCGTGATGTTTGCGTCCATGATCGTCCAGAACGCCTTACTGAATCCGGCTTTTACCGATGCCTCCGGAGTTTTTCCCAATCGATGCTCTTCTTTTATCCGTTCGAAAATGATCACGTTTGCATCAACCGCCATACCGACGGTG
>CAYLZA010000114.1:0-2868 GCA_964387575.1 uncultured Spirochaetales bacterium
CCGAATCCGAGTCTATCACCTGATCTTCCGCGCAGGCGGCAAAGGTAAACGCTATAACGACAACCAGTCTCATCCACATCCATTTCATACCGTGTATGATGATCGCGTCGGTCGAATTCTTACCTCTATTGCTCAGCATAATCGTTTTACGATAGTATGCGATTGTCTATGGACAATGCGGAATGGCTCGACGCTCTTCGTTCCGAAGGGAATCGTTATGATCGGGCACTGGAAGAGCTCCGAAAGATCCTCGTTCGCGGTCTTCGGTCGAGCCTCGCAGGGAAAACAAAGTCCGTTGGTAGAGAGTTTGATGCACTCGTAGAGGATTTCGCGCAGGAAGCGTTGATTCGCATCCTCGACAATCTCGATTCATTTCGCGGAGAGAGTAAGTTTACCACGTGGGCTATGAAAATCGGCGTCAGGATCGGACTGACCGAGCTTCGTCGTAAGCGCTGGAAAAACTTTTCCCTCGATAAAATTACCGAAGCAGGATCGATGCCGACACCATTTCTCAAAGCATCGAAACGACACAGCGATCCTTCCCGCAGGGCTGAACAGAATGCGACGATGGAAATGGTCCAGGAGATTATCCGCGAATCGCTGACCGAAAAGCAGCGGATTGCCATGACCGCTCTGGGGATGAAGGGCGTTCCGCTCGAAGAGGTTGCCGACAGGCTCGATACGAACCGTAACGCTCTGTACAAGCTGATGCACGATGCACGCCTCAAGATGAGAAAGGCCGTCGAGGATCGGGGGTTTACCGTGGGCGAGCTTCTCGAGACGTTTGAAGATCGGTAAGAAGAGGATAGACGGAAACGTCTGGTAGATAGGCATGAAGGCTAAATTCTCTTTCATAAAGAAATCTATGGTTTTCCTGATGGGACCGGTCGTCCGCCCTATGATGAAAAAGAACACCCGCCGGCTTTTAAAAAAGCTCGAAAGCACCGAAGAGGTGGAGTATTCCTGCGAAGAGGCGTATGCTCTTCTCGACGTATACGCGGAGATGACACTCCGTGGAGAGGATCCGACCGTGCTCATGCCGTTGGTTAAACATCATCTCGATACGTGCGATAATTGCAGAGAGGAATTCGAGGCGTTGTTGAACGCACTGGCCAATATCAGCAACTGAATACAGGAAATTACCGTTGAAACGAATCGTTCTGGCAGGATGCGGAAGCATATCTCGTGCGTGGCTCAAAGCGGCGTCGATATTCGACGATGTCCAGATCGTCGGGCTCGTGGATCTTCGACATGAGGCTATAGAAGAAAAAATCGATCAATTCAATCTATCCCCCAAAAAAACCGGAGATGATTTGAGCGAAATAATAATCGAAACGAAACCGGATCTCGTTTTTGATTGTACGGTACCCGCCGCGCATGCGTCGGTGGTTACCACGGCAATGGAGCTCGGGTGCGATGTTTTCGGGGAAAAGCCGATGGCGGATACGATGGATAACGCGTTGCGAATGGAGGAAACAGCGCGCAGGACCGGCCGAACCTACGCCGTTATGCAAAATCGACGTTATACGTCCGGCATTCGATCGTTTCGTTCGGTCGTTCACGACGGCCCTGTCGGTAATCTCACCACGCTCAATGCGGATTTCTACGTCGGCGCACACTTCGAAGGATTTCGTGCCGAGATGCCTCACGTGCTCCTGCTCGATATGGCTATTCATTCGTTTGACCAGGCCCGCTATATTTCCGGAGCGGATCCCGTTTCAGTCTATTGCCATGACTGGAATCCGAGCGGTTCCTGGTATGCCGATGGAGCGTCTGCGGCGGCAATTTTCGAGATGTCCGACGGACTCGTTTTCAACTACCGTGGAAGCTGGTGCTCCGAAGGGCTCAATACCTCCTGGGAGTGCCACTGGCGTGCGATAGCAGAACATGGCAGCATTATGTGGGACGGAAACGACCGGATAGAGGGAGAGAAGGTCGCGTCCGACTCGGGCTTTTTCCGGGAAATGGAACCGATCTCGGTTCCCGAGCTCGAAAGCCCCGGCATAAACGGCCATCAGGCAGCTATTCGAGATTTTCTCGATGCACTCGACGACGGCAGATCACCGCTTACGAACTGTCATGACAACATACGCAGCGTAGCAATGGTCCACGGTGCAATCGAGAGTGCGGAATCGGGATGCAGAGTTCCGCTAACACAATACTCCGAGCTGTAACCGATCGTAGCCGCCGGTTCGGTAATTATTACACACCGCACCGACAATAATTCACGTAAACGGCACCTATCCGGTTTTTTGCGAATAAAGCGTCCCCCAAATACCGTTCATCACCTTCAAAATCATCAAAAAACGGCACAACTTCGGCATGAAAATTGCATGTTTATATTTAGAACAGGAGGATGTTATGAGCGATCCAATGCACCAGACAATGACAACACACGAAGCACTCGCATTAGCGTCGATGTCGACAAAACGACATTCGAAATGGGTACAAAAGGTACAGGCCGCATTGCAGGAGGAACCGAGACTGGAGGACACGACCAATGCCGGAGTCGTCGAACAACAGTCTGGTTTGTTCAAGCAGAATACGTTCCATCTTATCGGAGCGGTCGACAGTTCCGAGGATAAACAGATCGTTGAAGAGATAACGCGACGGATCCTCGGTCCGAAGGCGCATATAGAGAACGAGCTGAGTGTCACAAGCTCAACCGACGATTCGAATAAAGCGACGAAATAGCGCGGAGCATAAGGACAAATCGGGGACCGATAGCGTATAATGATCGCAGTGAAACCTCGTAAAACTGATAAAAACCCGCTCTTAGGCCGAAGCCTACGAATGCAACGAGTGTTCCGTCAGATCGACAAAGTCGCCCGACTCTACGACGTGGCGGTGCTGTTCAACGGTGAAAGC
>CAYLZA010000114.1:2878-7397 GCA_964387575.1 uncultured Spirochaetales bacterium
AGATACACCGCCGAAGCGGCCGCGCGGATGGACCGTTTATAGCGGTCCACACCGGTGCGATGCCGAACGAGCTCATTGCCAGCGAGCTTTTCGGGCATGAACGCGGGGCGTTTACCGGGGCCGCAGAAAAGAAAATCGGAAAATTCGAAGCGGCCCACGGGGGAACGCTATTCCTCGATGAGATAAGCACGATGGATATGAACACGCAGGTTCATCTGCTCCGCGTGCTCGAGCAAAGCACGATACACCGAGTCGGTGGGAATAGAGAGATCGAGGTAGATGCCCGGATTATTGCAGCTACCAATCAAAACCTCAAAGAGATGACCGAAAACGGTACGTTCAGAGAAGACCTCTACTACAGACTCAACGTGTTTCGAATCGATTTGCCGCCGCTCAGAAAACGGGGAAACGATCTGAAGTTATTGACGAAGGAATTTCTCGAACGATATGGAGAGGAATTCGGCAAAAGTGATATAGAGCTTTCTCCCGAAGCGATGGAGGAGCTCCAGACATATCACTGGCCGGGAAACGTTCGCGAGCTCGAGCATGCGATTATGAAGACCGTTATTGAGGCCGAGTCATCGGTTATACGCCCGGAAGACCTTCCCGAAGAGATACGTTCGTTCACGAGCGCCCGCAGACAAATAAAGCTCGACGTGGGAACTACGCTCGAGGATGCGGAGCGGGAGCTCATATCTAAAACACTCCAATCGGTGGGAGGGAACAAGCGGGAAGCCGCTGCGATACTCGGGATCAGCAGAAAATCGCTTTATAACAAGCTACATAAATACGATATCAAAATGTAATAAAGTATAAGTGTGCCGCATTGCGGAGGTGATATTATATGATGCGGAGTTTAAACAGAATGAAAGGCTGGACGATCGAAGCGACAAATACAGAGGTCGGCGAAGTGCAGCACTTCTACTTCGATGACGAACGATGGGTCGTCCGGTACCTGGTTGTAAATACCGGCAACTGGTTGACCGGAGAACGATATCTCATTTCACCGCTTCTCATAGACGAAATCGATCGTGACGCGAAGCGGATTCGTCTCTCGGTTCCCGAGAAAAAGATTCTCGAAGGTCCGACGGTAGATACGGAACAACCCGTCTCGCGGCGCGTGGAGGCGGCGTTGCTACAGCATTATCGAAAAGCGTTCTACTGGGGCGGGACCGGACTCTGGGGAGGGTATATGGATCCACGTCTTTTGGCGGGAGAGATGCCCCCTGAGGAAGAGCGTAAGCTCATGGGAGACGTCGATGAGGACGAGATTCATTTGCGAAACACCGGGGAAGTAGAAGGATACTCGGTTGAAAACGATCAGGGAAAGGTCGGATATATAGATGATTTTGTGGTCGATGAAGAAAGCTGGAAAATAACCAGCGTGATTGTACAGGAAGGCAAGCTCTTTCCGGCAAAACGTCACATGATTGAACCACATACGATAACGGGAATGAGCTGGTCCGAATCCACCGCCTACATCGATGCTTCGATTGAGCGTCATGCTCAATAGGCTTCAGGAATCATGCCGTTCGTTCGGCCCGATCTCCGGGGCCGCATCGATACAGATCACTCTTCGTTGTTTTTATCGCGGCTGAATATGTCCCGCACACTTTGAAAAAACTCTCCGAAGTTCGCGCGGGGTTTTTCCTCTTCTGCGCCGGCCGCCCGTTCCGAAGGAGCGTCGGACGATCGCTCATCGACCGAAAGCGATTCATTGAGCCGATATAACGAGCCGGGTATTCCGTATTCCACGGTCTGCTGTGAAAGCCTTACAACCTGAAAATCGATCTTTATTATTATTTCAGTCTGGGCCGGATATCGTACCGTTCCGTACGCCGGCTCGAAACCGGGAACATATGTCTTGAAGCTGTAGTCACCGGGTTCGGGTACTTCCATCCTGAAGCTCCCGTCCGCTTCGAGCCTGATGTACTCGCTTTTGTCCAGGTTGAATACATAGCTGTTGCGAAACTCATGATCGGCGAAGTTCGGATGATCTACCGCGACGCGACCCGATAAAATCGGTGTTTCGTCGTCGGGCTCGTCCGATGATGCTTCTTCGGTCGAGGTAGTTTGACCGTTCGGGAAATCTTCGGGTTCTGAATTCCCATTTTCCTGAGCAAAAGCGGGAACACGTATCAGCATGCAAACACAGACGAACATGGCAAAGCGCAATCCATTCATCTTTACTACTCTTCCTCCTCGACATACGATTCGAAGTGGATCGTAAGCTCTACAGCGGACGGAACCGCAAGCGGACCGACCCGGGCCGGTGAAAACTCGGCGTTGAGAACCCAATTAGAGGCTTTTTCGTCAAACTCCAGCCCACCACTTTCCACGATGTCGATATCACGAACCTGGCCGTCCGAGTCGAGAAATACCCGCAAACGAACGTTACGGCTGACGACCTTGGACTTCATAATCGTCGGTATCTTCGGTTCCGGAGGCCCTGAGACCTCGGGCGGGCGATCTATAATATGCGCCGGCACGATCTCAACCGGGGATCGAGGTGTATCCTGGTCGCTATCCGTATCCCCGCTATCTTTTTCCGTATCGTCACGTTCTGTGGACTCCTCGTCCGTCTCGTCTTCATCAGGTTGCTCGACCGGTTCTTCCTCTTCGGGCCGTTCCTCGTTACTCGCCGCAATTTCCGGCTTCTTGTCGCTCTCTTTTTTTCTGAGCGTAACAACCGGGGAATCTTTTGTATCCTTTTTTATATATCCTTCACGCGAAATCTCATCGCTACCGACGGCCTTCTCTTTTTGTGTGTCATCTTCCTTCGAATTGCTCCCGCCGGTTCCCTTTATCTGTTCGAGTGCGCGCTCAGATTCGGGAGTAAATACACCCTCCCCTGGTCCTTCCGAGGAATCCTCGTCATCACCGGCAATAAGCGCACCCGGTAGATCCTCTTCGATATCAGGAGGCGGGAGCGACACCGTTACTGAAATATCCTGATCAAGACCGACCTGCCGACGCGGGCGGATTTCGATGTTGAGGAACCAGATGTAAAGCCCGGTATAAAGCACGAAGGAAATGAGAAGTGCACGAAACATTGTCGATCGCCACAACACCCGTATAAAGGGCTCGGGATAGAGCGTCCGGATTCGCAACCGTATCAGCGCATAAACAAGTTTTCTCATTACCCCGTATGCCGTGCACGTTTGTGCTATTGTACCATATTTGATCGTAATACCGATAGACTACGCGAAAAGTCGGCAATTTCAAGTGTCGTCGTAGAGGGAGTTTCCATCCCGTTTGTCGATCTTCGGATCTATCTATTTGGTGATGAAGAAGCAAAAGCGCTTCTTTTCTCGCACGAAAACTATGCCAAAGGTGAATCAATCGTCGTTGACGGCGGACTCGTCGACACGAAAAACGCCCGGTCGGTTGCCGAAACCGTAACCGGAGTTGCACAACGGCTCACCGATCGATTGGGAGAGATATTCTTCATCGTCGAGGAGACACAGGGCACATAATTTCCGAAATCGCGTCTGCCCGCTGAAGCGATCGGACAACGGCGGGAACTTTCCCGGGTCGACAAATCGGTGGGCGGGGAATTACTGCCACCGCCGTGGACGGTTTGCCCTCATCACCGCTTTTCTGTACGATGATCGGTGTTATGTCGAAGAAACCAAATGTCGTTCTATTTATCACCGATCACACCAACGCCGACGCATTGCGTGCATCAACCGCGTGTCAAACGCCGAATATCGACAGAATCGCCTCCGAAGGGGTGCGATTCCAGCGATGTCACACGACAAATGCGATCTGCTCGCCCGCGAGGGCGTCGCTTATGACCGCGCTCTATCCATCGTGCCACGGGATGTGGGATTGCACCCATACGCAACGGGCGGAATGGGTCGATGTGCCGGCGGATCGATTTACCTACTTTTCTACTCGTTTTGCCGACGCCGGATACGATACGGCCTACTTCGGCAAATGGCACGTCGAGCAGAGCAATAAGCTCGAAAAATTCGGCTGGAAACGGTACAACAGAGAATGCAGGAGTGCCCGTGGAACGCCCGATCCCGGAACCGAATTGGTCGTGGAAACCCCGGGATACCGCCCCCATGCATTGGCCGGTGTCTCGAGCGATGCGGAGGCCCAATCGCATCCGGCGTTCGATCGGGGCATAGAGTTTATCAGAACGCATAAAAACGAATCCCCTGATGATCCGTTCTTTTGCACCATATCAACCATAGAACCGCACGACCCTTATATCCCGCCGAAACGTTTCTACGATATGTACGATCCCAAATCGATCGAGCTCAGCCCTACAATCAATGACGAGCTGTCGGGAAAGCCCGAAGTACTCCGCCGGATGCGTTCCGTATGGAGCTCGTTGTCGGAGGCTGATTGGCGAAAGGCTACAACCTGTTACTGGGCGGTCATTTCGTTTCTCGATCACGAAGTCGGCCGTGTCCTTTCGGTTCTCGAAGAAACCGGTTGTAACGATGATACGATCATCATATTTACGAGCGATCACGGCGATATGGTCGGCGGTCATGGTCTTATAACG
>CAYLZA010000115.1:0-5734 GCA_964387575.1 uncultured Spirochaetales bacterium
GACGCATCTCATTGAATGGCTCCCGAGGAACCTGTTGGACATAAACGACAAGCTCATGAAGCATGGCTTCGATGCGATGGAGAAACGCTTCGAGCAGGTGGACAAGAGATTCGAACAAGTCGACAAACGCTTCGAACAGGTCGATAAGCGTTTTGAATACCTGCGCAGCGATATGAATGCCCGAATGGTTTGTCCGGTTCTCCGCGGCTTCAGCAGAGCCGTAAGCCCCCAACGGGGGCGCTACCCACAAAAATGAAACATCTCTGTCAATTTTTCGATTGGCGTGACAAGTCGAGGAGAGAGACCGATATCATCATCGGCGTGCGCGTACGGTGCGACGTGTGTGAGGCGTTTGTCTTGTTGTGTTGTCCGGAAACCGGCAGGCAGACAAGAGGGTATTAAATCGATACCATGTTGATGCGTTTGTGCTGGATGTTAGTATGATCGGTCTCCCTTTTACTCACCCACGTTTTTACTGAGCGCCGCTGAGGCACGAGCTATATTGATTACAATAACTATTATATATCATGTGCTCATAGATCACAAATTCGATGTATTGGATTTTATCGATTTCTCAGTATTGAGTGGTAATTGCTTGAAGCGGGCCGTTGACATGCTGGTTTCTGTAAATTACAATTTTGCGTAAATGAAAATCGAAATATCCAGCACGGAAGTCGCTAGAAATCTTGGAGAATGTCTCGCAAGAATCAAGCATGCGGGAGTGCGGTTTGTACTTACAAAAAACGGTAAGCCGGTAGCGGAGCTCGGCCCGGTGGCCGGAACGCGAGGAACTACCTTGTCCGAATTGTGGTTGGCGATGCGCGAAGTGAAAGCTGATGATGAGTTTGCGGCGGATCTAACAAGAGTAAGCGCTTCCGATTCCGTAATGGAAAATCCGTGGCCCTAGTACTGGATGCCTCAGCATTGATAGAGATCGAGAAGAGCCTTGCCCGAGACGAGCCTCTTTCCTTGTATGAAGAAGAAGTCGTCGTAATTCCGGCGATTGTTTGGGCCGAGGCGCTTATCGGTGTTCGTCTTGCAGATACGCCGATGCGTTCGGCACGCCGGCGATCTCATCTTGAAACAATTCGACGACAAACTGAGATAGAACCGTTTACGCCCGAAATAGCCGAGCACTATGCGGATATCTATTCCGAATTGGCGAAGGCGGGTATGCTAATTCCGCAGAACGATCTCGCGGTGGCGGCAACCGGAAGGTCGTTAAGCTGTGGAGTACTGGTGGGACCGGCCGACGAGCTCCATTTTCGAAAAGTACAAGATCTTGATGTACGAGTGATCGCGGTGTAAATGCACCGCTGAATCACCGGCTCGATCAACTCCATCTCCTTCCAATCCGCCGTTGAAACTATGAACGACGTGGTAACGAGCTACCGCAATATAATCGACATGCAAAACGATGCACTTCGTCGTTCACGTGCCCGGATCGGTCTTCCAACAATTGCCGTTTCGCTTCTTCCCGGCTGGCAGATCGGTGATGATTTTCAGTCTGGAGTGCTGGTTCCGGGAATGCAGCTTCAAGTGCTTTTCCCCGGCTGGGGCATCGGTATCGGTGCGGTGACCGGGCGCGCATACGAATAGTCCATTGTTTTTATGTCGGTCACAGTGCCGCTTGGCCGAGTATTATCGGGAGATTCGAAAAACCGTCCATGAAAACTCGAGCGTTTGAAGCACTGGCTCGATCAGCCGTGTATAGTGTAGTATCTTGAATGTTGAAAGAGGGTTGATATGCCGCTCACCGACGAGGACCTGAAGCAAGTCGGCGGTTATGTTCAGAAGCATCTCGTCGAATGGCTCCCCAAAAATCTACTCGATGTGAACGAGAAGCTCGTTCGTATCGACGAACGCCTCGGAAAACAGCAGGACCTGATGAAACAGGGCTTCGAGCAGATGGAGAAGCGCTTCGAGCAGGTAGACAAGAGGCTCGAGGAACAGCGCGCAGACTTTGCGGATAGGGTTGAGGCGATCGACAAGAGGTTTGATGATCAGCACGAAGATTTTGCGAGCCGGTTTGAACAGCAACGTGCGGATTTTGCGGCGCGTTTCGAGCAGATAGACAAGCGGTTCGAAGGGGTCCACAGCGACATGAACGCGCGATTTCAAGAGCAGCGCGAAGCATTTGCCGCGCGCTTTCAGGAGGTTCGCGTGGATATGAATTCGCGATTCGACGACATGCAACGTCACTCGAACCGATGGATGACGGTTTTAATAGCCTTTATAACAATTATCGGTATAACCGTCACATCGGTCTCGATCTTCGTGTGAGCAATCGGGAGCAACGACTATGGCGTGCGGATGGAGCGGGCGTCTGTTTTCCAGAAATCATTCGGTTTGCCTATTTGAGTTCAGCATCTTTATTCGACGATAAGACTTCATCCGGGCGCGAAAAATTGCTGACCTACTGAGTAAAAGCCGGTGGGATTCGCACCGGCGCAGCAATTTTAAACGTATCGGTTCCTTCGCCCAGCTGACCGTAGCGGTTGCTTCCCCATGCCCAGAGGGCACCGTTGGTTTTGAGCGCGACGGTGTGTCCATAACTGGCAGCGATATCCGTGGTTTTTGTAGTGAAACTCCAGTTGTAATTTGTCTCGAGCGCATTGCCGACTGCATCAGTGACACCCGTAGTAATCGTCGGTGTGAAGCTTGTACTACCCGTAAGATAAGCCGAAGGGTCGAACGTAGCAGTGGCTCCTTCACTAGTTACAGTGCCCGTCACACCATTTACGGTGAATGTGGACGATGTGATAGATCCGGCGTCCATCGGCTCGCTGAAGGACACCTCGATGGTCGTGCCGGTGGCTGCACTGAAAAGCCCGCCGCGAGGATTCGTGCTAATCACCACGGGAGCGGTCGCGTCTAAGGCGAAAGAGTCAGGTGTTGAGAATCCGCTTTCATTACCTGCCGCGTCGATACTGCTTACTCGCCAGTAGTGTGTTCCGTCTGCCAGGCTCGACGACGTGTAGCTGTTCGAGACGACACCGAAAACGTCCATCTCAGGACTGCCGAAGTTTGAATTGTCGTCAATTTGTACGTGGTACTCACTTGCATCGGTGACATCATCCCAATCAAGCGTCGGGGTGTCGTCGTTTGTAGGATCGGGAGTATATGGGGTAAGATTCGGAGTCGCCGGATCCGTGATGTCTATTTCGATGGCACATGAGCCGTTCGAGGACCAATTTCCGGCATCGTCGCGTTCCTGGATATAAAGAACGTGTTGCCCTTCCGGGATTGATGAACTCGGTTTATAAGAGGTGTCAAGTGTTTCCGTCGCACCGGTTCTTAAGTCGCTGTCATCGAGTTCATATCGATATGTGCCGTTTCCACCGCCGCCCCCGCTACTCCAGGTCCATGTTGGTCTGGTATTGTTCGTCGGTGAAACGCCGTCCACATCCGGGGCGCTTGGTTCGGTTGTATCAATTGTTATTGTTTTCGATCCCGCCGCAGACCAATTGCCTACGCTATCGCATTCCTGCACATACAAGGTGTGGTCGCCTTCGGAAAGAGGCGTGCCTGGCCTGAATGAAGTGTTTTCGGTTTCGATTGCCCCGCTGGTCAAATCGCTGTCATTCAATTTACGCCGATACTGGCCCGTTCCTCCTCCGCTGCTCCAATTCCATGTGGGTTGCGGGTTGTTCGTCGGAGAAGCAGCGGTGACCGTGGGGGCATCGGCAGCGGTGGAATCGAAAACGCGTTCGAGTATATTTGATACTGCGCATTCATTTCCAACGGCATCGATCGCAGCGCCGGAAGGAACTGAAACTATTACCGTGCCGTTGCTGTCGGGGGCAATGGACGCCGTGTACACTTGATAGTCATTGGTCTGCAGATTCCTCACGGGACCGCCGGTCACGGCAATATCCGAGAGCTCGAACCCGCTGACGACCTCGCTGAATGTGATGGTGATCGGTATCGGGGAAACATTGGTCGGATCACTTGCACTCGTACTGATCGTTACGGTCGGAATATCTGTATCGTAGGTGATATCAAACGGATCGCCGGCCAGATTAGCGTTGCCGGCAGCGTCGTTTGCGATTTCAGCCGCTAACGAAATTGAAACGATTACCGGATCGTCAGAAGGTGTAATCTCACAGGTGAAGATTTGATTATCACCTGATTGCAGATTGTCCGGGGATCCATTGCTGACGCTTATCTCGTTAGCTGCCAAGCCTGTTACCGGCTCGTTGAATGTGATGGTCACAGGGATCGGCGAGGTATTCGTTACGTTTCCTTCGCTGCTACTTATTGAAGCCGACGGTTTTTCGCTGTCGTACACGATGACAAATGTATTCGAAGCTTCGCTTGTATTCTCTGAGTTGTCGGCCGCGGCATCGGCGGCTACCGCCACGCTTATTTCGCCATCGTCGTCAGGTGTGACGGACAGGGTATATATACGATCGTCACTACTCTGAAGATTGCTCTCAGGCCCGCCGTCAACGGCGACATCGCCGAGATCGAACCCGCTTACCGGCTCATCGAAGGTGATCGTCACCGGAATGGGTGAGATGTTGGTCGGGTTGCTTGCGGTGCTCGAAACAGTAACCGACGGACCGGTGGTGTCGGCGTAGCTGCAGGAAATGGAAAAGTTGAAAAAAGGCGAATCGAGGTAGGTTACGTTGGTTTCTATCGAAACTGTAGCGGTATGCGTCGCCGGATTTCCGGACGGTTCATAGCGGACTACGAAGCTCGTATCGGCGCCCGGAGCTACGGTGGTCGATCCGGGCTGACCGACGACCGAGAACATATTCGCGTTGGTTCCCTCGATGATAATGTCGCGCGGAAGCGAGAGATCGGAGGGGCTGGTATTTTTTATCGTAAAGGTGATATCTGCCGCGCCTATCTCGGAGGTGGCTCCCCGTAATCGAACGTTTCGTCGAGCGCTATTTCCCGCTCGGTTTCACCGTCGTCGACGAATACGCTTATTTGCGCAGAGCCGAGAAGTGATTCGGAGGGACCGCAGGATGTAACCGCTCCTACCGCGCCAATAATCAAAATCCCGATTGCCGCACATTGTACTATCCGTTGTTTCGCTGTTGTCATCACTCTTCCTCCTCGATCCACATCGTCTTTCCGCGAAGACCGGCGGCATCGGCCGCGCGGGCGGCAGCCTCGCCCCGCATATCCAGGTACGCATATTCCTCGGCGAGCACCGCGTCGATCTCCTGGAGCCTTGTATACAACTCACGCACATCGCCGTAGTTCTCCAATTCGTGGTTGACCCGGGCAAGCGAGAGTACCGCCACAGGATGCTCGGGCGCCGCTTCCATTGCCCGTTCGTAGTAGGTTTGCGCTTCCCGAAGCTCATCCCGATTAAAATGAATCGTTCCGACGTTGATCAGCGCCGGGAGATACTCGGTGTTCTGCAGGATCGTCCTGTATTCAGTAATCGCCCGGTCGTACAGTCCGTAGCGGCAGTACAGCACGCCGAGCTTGTTGATCCACCGTACCGCGCGGGGTGAAGAAGCACCTCCGGACTGCTCGATTCGTTGCGTGATTGCTTCCACTTGCGGATAGATCTGCCGGTCCACAAACCGCACGACCTCACGCGAGTACGCCGCGGCAACCTCGTCCATCTCCGGCAGATTCACCGTCGAGGACGGGCTTGGCAGGCCGACCGGTTTGTAATGGTTCCACGCTTCGAGAAAGCTCTTGTCGAGCGCGGTAACCTCGAACGGAAGCCACGTCTGATCATCGACGAATATCAGATCATCGGGCCTGG
>CAYLZA010000115.1:5744-6251 GCA_964387575.1 uncultured Spirochaetales bacterium
TGCTTCGCCCGGCGACATGTCGAGTGAGAGTGCCAGATAGATATGTCCCGGTATTGTAATAAACGCGGTCGGAACGAATACCGACTCGAGGAGCGCCGCGAAAAGGATCGACAAATCGTCGCAGTCGCCGGCGCGGTAGTCGAGCGTTTCCCGCGGGAACTGAAGCGAATCCACCATAAACTCGTTCTTGGACAGTTCTTCGTAGGGCGTACTCGGATCGCGCTGGTAGTTCATGCCGTGAAGCCGTATCGCTTCGAAGTAGGCGATCGCTTTGCTCAGATTGGGATTTATCGAGTATTCGGCCTTTTTGACGATGCTTCCCACGTTGCCCGCGAACGCCCGTACGTGCGGATCCCGTGCGGTGACGAAGGCGGCGGCTTTCTTATCGTCATCCCATGTCATGGCGTTTCTAAATGCCATCTCCAGCGTCTGCACGTGGCTGTCGCGGTAACGTTGATCGTCCTTTTTGTACTCGACGGTGATCTCCGCCGCTACTTTCTTGCCTTC
>CAYLZA010000115.1:6261-7384 GCA_964387575.1 uncultured Spirochaetales bacterium
ATCTCGAGCACCCGATCCACGAAGAGCCCGAGAAGCTCCACCTCCCGTTCGGCTCCCGGCTCGAGCGAATCGAAAGTGGCGCAGGTCTTCGGTGCCTCCATGTACTGGTTGACCAGAAGCGACACTTTCACATCGTTGATCGGCTCATCCTGCTCGTTACAGACCGTCGCGGTGCCCACCGGATGATCGTCGTAGTAGGAGTAGAAAACCGGAAAGATCTTGGCAAGATCGACCTCTTCGAGCCCGATCAGGTTTCCTTCGATCAGCTCGGTACTCGGCCGGTAGCCGGGACCGTAGATATCGACCGGTTTCTTCTTTGCAAACCGAACCGAGGAGCCGACCGACACCGATGCTCCGGAATAGCTGCTTTGTATCATCCGGTAATCGGCCGAGAGAAACAGATCGAGCCAACGGAGGAGCGAGAACCGTGTGCCGAGACCGCCGACAATGCTCGCACCGCTCGGCCGATAGGTGCTGCCGCCGATCGTGACGAAGGAAAGGGCGTATCCACCGCCTGCATGCGCGGTAAGCGAGAATCGATCGGAAAGCGACAGCTCGTAACCTGCGCTGATATTCAGAAAGGTCGATGAAAGTAATGTGGCGTTGTTGTATTGGTTTGCCGCATACCCGATCTCGGCGGTGACGGTTGCGCCGGGAAGAAATTCCGGCATATAGGTAAATGCACCTGCGGCAAGCGCTCCCGGTGAGATGTAGGAAGCTTTATCATCGACAGGCATCACGAATCCCGGAGCGAGCGCTGCGCGAAACTGAGAGAGCTCCGACTGAGCCGGGAGCGACATCGACACCGCCAGAGACATCACCAGGATGAAAATCCACACTCTCGAACGCATTCCGCTACTACCCTCCGTGCAATCAAGCGCCGGGCGAAAACCAGTCCGTGCATTTACATCGATTCCCCGGCGCGTTTCGCCCGATTCTGCTTTGCTGCGTGCGCGTGTTCTCACACGGGCGCGCAGCTCTCAACAGTCGAGCGTCTTCTCTATCGGCGTGCGCGTACGGTGCGACGTGTGTGAGGTGCTTGTCTTATGATGTGATCGAGCGTCGGTAAGGCGAGTACGACACGAAATCGATACGATAACGATGCGTTTGTGCCGGATGTTAG
>CAYLZA010000116.1:0-7356 GCA_964387575.1 uncultured Spirochaetales bacterium
CTGCCAGTATTCCTCGTTCCATTGATCGAGTTGCCATACGAGATCGATACGTTTGTTTGCCGACGCAACCGGGCATTCCGGTTCGGCTTTGGCAGTCGGCTGTTCACGTTCGTTTACTTCGACATGGATTGAACGACCGAGCTGATTGAGAATTTCCTTCAGAAACGCGAGGAATATGGAACGATCACCGAGGATGCTCTGCATATCGGAATCGTTCATGATTTCGACCAACGAATCGTCCTCGTGCTCGAGAACGGATTGCAGAAAACGCCGGCACTGATTTCGAATTATCTCCGGAGATATTCTCCAGGCTAAAAAATACTCCTCGAGGGTCGTATAGTTGTCGCTTTCCTCTCGAAAAACCCGTTTGAGCACGTCCTGTTCCACATCCCGGGGACGCTGCGCGAATCTGAACGGCCGTAACCGTGACTTTATTGTAGAAGCAATTGCCCCTTTGTTGCTGGTCATCAGGATCAGATACGTGTCGTTCGGTGGTTCTTCCAGAAGCTTGAGAAGCGCGTTTTCCGAGCTGTCTCCCATTCGGTCGGCGTTTTCGAACATGACGATTTTTTTGGTTCGTGCGGCAGTTGTATGTGCCCACGCAGCTACTCTGCGAATCTGGTCAACGGGAATCGTCCCGTCCGCCATTGCTTTTTCTATTTTTTTACACAATTCCACGATTTGATCGATGTTTTTTTCGAGACGCCTTTCCTCATTCAGCTCCACGCCGGGGGTAATATCTTCGATCAGCTCGTTTACTTCAGTAATCGTCGATGCAACCGTGCCGAGTTTTCGGTCCCGCTCGTCCCAGAGCTCGGGATCGAATCGCCGAATCAGCTTTCGCACTGCCCGTATCATCAGATAACGCGTTGCTGTCTTGTCGTTGCGTTTTACCACATCCGCAGCACCGAGAACTTCTTCGAGAAACGATCGTGAACCGAGCAACTTGGTGTGCGGATGAGCGAGGAGCCGTTGCTGTTCACATGCGCGGCACGGACACCTCCAATCGGCACCACCCTGCAAGCATGTCAGTCCCCGGGCAAGCTCGAGAGCGGTGGTCGATTTCCCGGAATACTTCGGTCCGAAAAACAACAATGATGAAGGGAGCTCGCCTTCGCGTATCTGTGTCGAGAGCTCTTCGACGATTTCCCGATGTCCGAGAATATTCTCAAACATTCGTATTCTGTAATACCGGCGCCGTTTCGGGTGTCACAATCGGTACGAGATCGATTATCGTGCGTGCTAAAAACGATTCCGAGAGCAGTGTTTCAACATCGAATAACGGTTGTACCTCGAGCACATATACGATAATGACGACGACGAATAAGCCCTCGACGATTCCGAGAAACAAACCGAGCGCCTTATCGAGTCGCTGCAGATGGATTTTTTCGAGAATCCGCAAAATGATCCCCTGCAGCAGTTTGACTACAAGATATACAACCAGGAATATGACGAGAAATGCAATAATCTGATTCCATACCGAATACCCGAAGTAGCTCTCGATGAGGAGCGCACCTGCCTTCGAAAAGAATACCGCCGCCAGACCGCCGACGATGATCGCGGCCATTGAAAATGCCTCCGCGATAAATCCGCGAAAGGTACACCGTATAGCAGCAATGACGATGATTACGATCGAAACAATATCGATGACGTTTAGTTCCATCCTTCACCTCACATCTTCAAACCTATAAATGCGATTACATATGAGCTTCGCTATTTTCTCCGCCCCGTCTATAGTAATCAACTCGCGTGCGTTCCGACCGAACGTTTTTCGGCGTTCCTCGTCCCGTGCCAGTGAATCCACAACACCGAGGAAATCCTCCCGATCGTACCGTGGTCCCTCGATCACGAGCGCCGCCTCGTTGGATCTGAAAAACTCCGCGTTCCGTATCTGATCGCCTCGGCTTGCGTCCCGCCCGATCGGCAGCAGGAGCGCCGTCTTACCGAGCGCCGCGAGCTCCCATAAGGTAGTTGCCCCCGCGCGACACACCACCACTTCCGCCGCCGCAAGCACGTCGGCGTATTCATCACGCAAATACCGGAACGAAATATATCCGTCGGCGGCCGGGTCGGCTGTCCGGTCGGCATCCCAGGCGTCTCCGGTTTGATGTACGATGTTCCAACGCTTCCTCAGCTCAGACCGCGTATCGGCTATGAGCTCGTTAATACGCCGGGCCCCCTGACTTCCACCGAGCACGAGCATTACCGGGTTATTGTTCTCGAATCCGAGATATTGTCGGCCCTTCTCGGCATCTCCCGCCATGACTTCCTTCCGTATCGGGATCCCACTGACGAATACGCGACTTTGTACCGCCCGGTTGAAGTATCGCCGTGACTCCTCATAACCGACGAGAATACGCTCGGCAAATCGGGCCGCAATTCTGGTGGCCAAACCGGGATCAAAATCGGAGTCGTGACAAAAGACGGGGATACCGAGAATCCCGGCGGCAATAACCGGAGGAACGCTCACGTATCCCCCTTTTGAAAACAGAATTGCCGGACGTAACCGAATAAGCAGGAACATCGACTGTATCAATCCGATGCCGATACGAAACATATCGAACAGATTCTTGAGCGAGAAATACCTTCGCAGTTTGCCGACCGCAATAGATCGATATTCCAGCTTGTTCTGCGCGACGATGCTTCGCTCCACGCCGTCTTTTGAACCGATCCACACAAATTCGGACACCCGACGGCTTCCGCATATCCGCCTGAGCTCGGCTATCACCGAAAGCGCCGGATACACATGCCCACCGGTACCTCCGCCGGTTACAGCGACAATCGGAACCTGGTTTTGTGGATTCACCTCTGTATCCCCGTTTTCGTGTTGATCGCACACGTAAAGACGTATAAGCTACTGCCCACTATGGCCAATGGAGCCGCAAGATCGGGACACTATATCACGGCAAAAATAGCGAACGCAATTGTCTGCCTTTTGCTCGGGATCGGACACATCGCCGATGCGGAACCGGGGTTCCCGTACGTAACCGCCGAAGAACGGCAAAAACTCGAGGAAACGAACGAGTTGAGTCGATATTTTTCCGGAAATGAAACTCCGGATTACGCACCGACCGAACGCATAGCGGATTCGGTACGTCGCGACCTCGATGAGCTCGGCTCGAATATCGGAGTTGAAATCCTTCGGGCGGCGGGAGCACCTGCGCCGGAAGAGCACCCGACCGAGCTGTTCAACATCCTGCTTTCGATAAGCGAGCTCAAAGGGCTGGAGTACTATTCGCATTCGAGAGACCGAATGCGACTCCTTTTCGACGAATCATATGCAATTAATTCGCCCGAATCGGCGCAACCGATCAGTGATCCTGAAATTGCGGATATTCCCGCCGAAGGTCGATTCTATGTGTTTCAGAAGGATTTGACATTCGGTGAAAACGTGCTCGCGGTGACGTATGCGGCCGAACAGGACGGGATGCATCTCGTTATGGAAAACGAAACCCCGTACACGTATGGACCGATCCGATTGATACGGCCACATCGAATGCATTTGCACATATATCTGTTGCTTGATGAGGATGAGCTTTATTATTATAGCGTATTCGGAGCAGTTTCTATCAACTTTTTTCTCATTGAACGCAAGATATTCAACTCGTTTTCGAGTCGCCTCGAAGCGCTGTACGGCTGGTATATGAAACAACGAAGTCCGCGGGGGAAAACCACAAGATGAATCGTGCACGTCTAATCGCTTCGTTCTTGATCCTGCCGGCAATTGCGAATTTCGTATCCGCCGACGGTGATCCCGATCGTTCGATGGAAGTCGAAATACGAGGAGGACAGGAACCGTACCCCTCAATCGAAAGCATATTCGAAAACCCTACGAAGCTGCAGATGGAGGTCGAAGCGTGGGAAGAAAACGGTCGGCATCTCATTCGGTCGATTACCGACTTCCACGCGATCTATCCGGTACCGATGCAGAGCATACTCGAGGTCCTCATGGACTACGACGGAACAAAAAAAGCGTATCCGCGAGTCGATGAGAGTGTCGTCGAACGAGGCGATTCCGATCCGCACGGTATGCATACGGTCCGTATTCACGTATCGATCAAAGTTCTCGGGTTCGGCGGTGAATACTCGTATGTAACCAACAACTACGTCGAGCCGTATGGGGACGGATATATCCAACGATACGATCTGGAGCAAAGTCCGGACGGTCGTTTTTTTCAAATGTCGGGAAATTGGTACGTGGAGGAGATCGAGTATCAGGGGAAACCGCACTCATATCTTCGTCAGTATGCCGTCGTCGGTATTCAAAAAGGATCGTTACCGATGGAAATCGCCATGCGTACATTCGGCGGCGTCAATCTTCGCTATATGTTCAAGAATCTCTACGACGAGGCAAAGCGCCGGTACGCGCTGGAAAAATAGCAGGTACGTCGAAGCTTATGTACTGTCTAAAACCGCACTACCGGTCATCGAATTCTAACTGGATTTTCATCGTTTCCTAACATGGTATGTATAACAAGAACTACCTTTCGGTAGAACCGAATACACTACAATAATCGCACAGTTGTTATGATATGGGCGAGTCGATATGCTTGGAGCGTGTAGTTCTATAACTCATGGGGGTTGAGCTCAGATGGATAATCCGCGCGAACGATTTATAGAAAAACTCGATAGCGTTCAACAGAATGTATTGCGAATGGGCACGCTCGTCGAGGAATCTATCCGAAAAGCGATGAAATCGCTCGTAGATAAGGACATCGAGCTCGCGCAGCGAGTCATCACCGAAGATGAACCGATCAACCAGCTGGAGATCGATATCCAGGATGAGTGTGTAGCGGTGATAGCTACCGAACAGCCGGTTGCAAGCGATCTCAGAACGGTTATTACGAGTATAAAAATCACAACGCAGATCGAACGTATGGGAGATCACTCACGACACATTGCCAGGACCGCAATGGAGTTGTCGGATCAAGTCTATATGAAAAAACTCATTGATATTCCCCGGATGGGAGAGATCATAGCGAACATGCTCCACGAGGTCCTGACCGCATATGTAAACAGCGATCCCGAGAAGGCAAAGGAAGCCGCCGCGATGGATGATCAGATCGATACACTACACGATCAGGTTTTGCGCGAGGTGATGACCTATATGATGCAGGATCCTCACAACATCAATCAGGCGATATCGCTGCTCTTCGTGTGCAGGTATTTGGAACGGCTCGGCGATCACGTCACCAATATTGCCGAATGGATCTGCTATAACAGCATGGGAAAGCATGTGGAATTGAACAAATAAGGATTTCGTCGTGGCACACGAGACAATTCTCATTGTTGAAGACGAAAAGGATATCCTCAACCTTATTGCGTACAATCTCGAAAAAGAGGGATATCGAACGATCGCCGCCGAAACGGGGGAGAGCGCGCTTTCACTTGCACGAAAATCCGATCCGGATCTCATACTTCTCGATCTGATGCTTCCGGGTCTCGATGGTTTTGAAGTATGTCGTTCGCTGAAAGCCGAAGCATCGTCGTCGGATGTACCGATTCTGATGCTGACCGCGAAGAGCGAAGACGCCGACATCGTCTCGGGATTGGAGATGGGCGCCGACGACTATATGACGAAACCGTTCAGCCCGAAAGTGCTTGTTGCACGGATCGGGGCGGTTCTCAGACGTGCCCGGCATCGAAACAAAACGGTACGCAACAACAAACTCAACGTTCACGATATTGAAATAGACATTTCGAAGCACGAAGTGCACTGCGGTGGCGGACACATCCCGCTCTCGGTCTCGGAGTTTCTGATTCTCGCGTTTCTCGCCCGGAATCCGGGATGGGTGTTTTCGCGCAATCAGATCATAACCGCCGTTAAGGGGGAGGATTATCCTGTTACGGAACGATCGGTGGATGTACAGATACTCGGTCTGAGAAGGAAACTCGGGAGTTACGGCTCGTATATTCAGACGGTTCGCGGCATAGGATACAGGATGCAGGATATCCGGGAGTGAGATTCCTCAGGAGTTTTCCAATCCCGATTACCGCCGTAATAGTGTTGATATTCGCGATTTTCGTATATTTCGGATCGACCTCGAAATCGAGAGTTTTTTCCAGAACCGTCGAGATGCTCGGGTACGCTCACGAGATCGTGAGAAACATCGTTGCCGGCGCCGGTTCACCGGAAGCGCTCCAAAACCGGCTGGAATCCACCATCGCCTATCCCGTTCATGTTTCCGTTATATCGGAACAAGGTCGGATCATATCGCACAGCACATACCCAATCTCTACCATGGGGAATCAATCGAGCAAACCCGAAATAATGAGCGCATCGTCCGGTAAGCTCGGGATCGCCATACGGGCCGACGAAGTGGCGCAATCGGACCGGTTGTACGCAGCTTATCCGCCGGAAGACCTCGGTGTCGGTCGGGTCTATATCCGCATTTCGATTCCCGCAACCGCTCATAACACGGTTGTTCGAGCAGTGCATTCCCAGGTGGTGTTTTCGAGTCTGCTGCTCGCGGCAGTAGTCTTTATCATATTTATCTATGTCGGTCGTCGGATGTCGCATTCTCTCCGCGAAGTTGCCGCTCGTGCCGAATCATATGCGCTCGAGCGAAAACCGCACGAGGTGTCGTTGCGCATCCCCGACGAAGTCGAGGAGATAATCCGCGCGATTAATCTCATGAAAAGCACGTATAGGCGACGTATCGAAAACACGGAACGGAGACGCGACGAGCTCCAGGCGGTGCTGTCGAGTATGGTGGAAGCGGTAATTGTAATTAACGAGGACATGACGATACTCGATATGAATCCGGCTGCATATCGTCTTCTCGATCACGGAGAAGGGGACGGTAGAGGTGAAAAGCTTCTCTACTTTTTTCGAAACACGGAATTACTCGGATTTGCGGAGCGTACGCTCGAAAGCACGCTCCCGCTCGAAGAAAACCTGTCGTACGTAAAGAACGGAGAAATCCATCTGCGTGTGCACGGCACGGTTTTGTCGGACGACCTGACCGAAGAGAGACACCGTGGTCCGGCGAAAAGCGCCGTGCTCGTACTTTCCGATATTACGGAGCTCAAGAATCTCGAACGTATACGGAGGGATTTTGTCGCGAATGTTTCACACGAGTTGAAAACGCCGCTTACGACGATTAAGGGATACATAGAGACGTTAGTTGCAGGCGACTATCGGGACGAAGAGAACGCGATTCGATTCCTCGATATTACACGCAACCATGTAGATCGATTACAGGCAATTATCGATGACCTCTTGAGCCTTTCACGGCTCGAGCAAAAAGGGGGCGCCGAACTCGAATTCGAAAAAACACATATCTGCGGGGTCATTACGGATGCGGTGAGAGGGTGTCACGGCTCGGCCGCCTCACGTGGGATTTCGGTTAATGT
>CAYLZA010000117.1:0-897 GCA_964387575.1 uncultured Spirochaetales bacterium
TTTCGCGAAACGCATGCCCTTATCTTTTAAGGCGGCCATAAAACCTTTGACTCTTGCACGGCTCGAAAATCGTTTTTCAGGTCCGCTAATAAGGCCGATATGAATACAACCGGCGTCGATAAGATGCAAAGCCGCCCGGTAGCCGCCATCGTAGTTGTCCGGCAGGATACACGGGCGCGTTTCATCAACCGGTCTATTGATACTCACGAGCGGGACATCTATTTTGCCGATGGAATCTACCGGCTTATCGGACGTTACACCGAAAAGAACGATGATTCCGTCGAGACTTCGTCTCATGAGAAAGCCCAAGGCCGCTTGCACGTCGTAATCAAACTCCATACCCGAAGCGAAAAAAATATGGTAATCGTTTTGACATGCGATCTGTTCTATGCTCAGTATTATCTGTGAAACGGATACTTCGGCAAAATCGGAAGCGAGTACTCCAATGGTTTGGTTGGTGTTTGATTTCAGAGCTCGCGCATTATGGTTCGGCTGATAACCAAGCTCATCAATTATCTTGAGCACCCGCCGTTTGGTCTCGTCACTAATCGGTCGATTCCCGCTCAGGACGTAACTCACTGTTGCAGGAGAGACTCCGGCTGCCATAGCAACATCGGTCATTTTAACATGTGACATGTTCAATAAAAATATATATTTTTTCTGCTGTGAGATCAATATGGTATCACATCGGTATCGTAAGAAACGAAAAGGGAGCCCGCCCGTGCAAGCATCTGTAATGAATCTGTGGCAACGCGCAACCGGAGATTAATGAGAAACCGGCAGAATCACCAATTGAGCGGCTCGTAAACGTTTGCTACACTTTGTTCAATGGATTTGACGATAAAGGACATTGCGCTCAGGGCGAATGTTTCCTATGCCACAGTGTCTCGGGCGCTA
>CAYLZA010000117.1:907-7290 GCA_964387575.1 uncultured Spirochaetales bacterium
CGCTAAACGACAAATACGGTGTAAAAAAAGAAACCAGGGAACGAATTCTTGCCATAGCTCATGAGGTTGGGTATCGCCCAAACGTGGTTGCTCGCGGGTTGGTGACGAATAAATCACACACCATAGGATTAATAATTCCCGACATAGCTAATCCGTTTTTCCCGGAAGTCGCCGGCGGAATAGAAGACACGATTTGGGAAAAAGGGTATGGACTCTTTCTCTGCAATTCGAACGGAATTCACGAGAATGAGCGAGAATATGTGTCCCTTCTCGTTGAGCGACGAGTGGACGGGATCATCGTCTCTCCGATAGCCAATTTGGACGTTGCCGCAGATATCTTCAAGGACAATCCGCATCTTCCCATCGTATATCTGAGTGTTTCTCCGGTCGGCACGAATTACAGCTCGGTGGCAATCGACGACATCGAAGGCGGCTTTATAGCCACCGAACACCTCATACAGAAGGGAAAGCGCTCAATCGGCTTTATCGGTTCGGCCGAACGACACAGCACCGTCGATGATCGCCTCGAAGGATACAAACTTGCCCTCGGGCAATTCGGTATCGAGTTCAACGAAAGCGCCGTAAGATTCGGCGACATGAAGCAACACTCCGGCTATGAGCTCGCGAAGGAAATACTCGAAGGCGGACCTTTTATGGATGCCTTCTTTGCTGAAAACGATCTCATGGCTCTCGGGTGTTTACAAGCCGTCCGGGAAGCGGGCCTTCGCGTACCCGAAGACGTCGCGGTTGTAGGTTTCGACGATATTCCCTTCGCTTCATTTCCGGAAGTTCGTCTGACAACCGTCAGCCAGCCCAAAAATCAAATGGGCAGAATCGCGGCGGAGATACTGGTGAACGAGATAAATACCCCCTTCGAAGACAGGACATATCGAAAAGTGACGTTGAAACCGGAGCTGATTATTCGAAATACGACCTGAGCCCGAGCAGGTAGTAAGCAAATAGCGCGGCGCAGGATTTCCGATGCCGACGTTACCGAGCGGCGACGGCCTCTGCTCAAAACGCGAATCGGCATAAATAATTCATCTCGTCGAACCCCTTGACGTTTTCGTAAACGTTTGCAAAATAGAACATCAATATCATGGCGTAAGAAGACGGCCGGATGATCGAAATTTCATAATTTCGCGATCCACGGTCGCAGTCGGACGGCGTCAACACAAGGGAGTGGAGCTCATGGCACAAACAATGAAGAGCGTCAGGCTCTATGCGGATTGGGACCCCAGACCTGATTTCAAACTCGGTCCCAAGGACATCGATAAAAAACAGACATATCTCGGTAGTCGGGTATGGAGACATCCAAAGCTCAAAGTTGAAGATGTTGCAGTGCCGGAACCGGGCGACGGAGAGGTTCTTATCGAAGTTCGTCAATGCGGCATTTGCGGAAGCGATATCCATATGGCCCAGGAGGATGACGAGGGCTACATATGGTATCCGGGTTTGACCGGATTCCCCGTCACCCTCGGACATGAGCTTTCCGGAGTTGTCGTCGACGTAGGGCCGAACGCGCTGAACAAAGAGACGAATAAACCTTTCGAAGGCGGCGAATGGGTCTGTGTAGAAGAAATGGCATGGTGCGGACGGTGCAAGCCGTGCGCAGACGGATGGCCGAATCATTGCGAACGTCTCGACGAGATCGGCTTCAATATCAACGGTGGATTTGCACGATATATCGCAGTACCGGCAAAACTGTTGTGGAGCCTCGATCCGCTTCGGGAGAAATTCTCCGATGAAGATGTTTTTCGGCTCGGCAGCATGGTCGAACCGACAAGCGTCGCATATAACGCGGTAATCGAACGGGGCGGAGGCATTCGCCCGGGAGACAATGTCGTGATCTGCGGAAGCGGTCCGGTAGGTCTCGCAGCCTGCGCCGTACTCAAGCGGGCCGGTGCCGCTCGAGTCATACTTTCCGAACCCGAACAAGCTCGGGCCGCGGTAGGGAAAAAGCTCGGGGCGGACTATACGATCAATCCCATCGAAGAGGATTTTACCGAACGGGTGCTCGAAATAACCCGCGGGATGGGAGCGTCACTGTTTCTCGAAGCTACCGGTCTTCCGACCCAAGTCTATCCCGAAATCGAGAAGGTCATCTGGAACGGTAGAACCCTTAATTCGACAATCGTCGTAGTTGCACGGGCTGACGCGAAAATGCCGGTAACCGGAGAAGTTCTCCAGGTCAGAAGGGCTCGAATTGTCGGCTCGCAGGGGCATTCCGGGCATGGAACCTTTCCAAGAGTAATCGACTCGATGGCGTCCGGGCTCAATATGCTTCCGATGATGACTAAAGAAGTTAAAATCGAAAAAGTACCGGAGAATATCGTGCTTCTGCGCACCGATCGGACCGAATGCAAAATCAGCTGCCCGACACCCGGGTACACGAATACGTAATAGATCACTATGTGGAGGAAAAAATGATAAAGGGAGATTTCAAGTTTCATACCACCGATCATCCGATGATCACGTTCGAAGATACGGCGGTCGGCCGACTAAAAAAGAAGATTTTCGACGCACCAATGTCGGAAATCGAATCGATATTGAAGGAGTACGAAGTGCCCTCCCCTTCCGAGCTCGGCAAAGCCGGAAGCTATATTCAGACGACACCGCGCGCAATTAACGTTCAGAAACGACGCAAAAACGATATCGTGCTCGTCCCACTCGGTACAACCGAGAATCACGGCGATCATGCAAACAGCGGGCTCGACACCTTCATGACATCGCAGATTTGCGAAGCTGTTCGAAGATACACGGCAAAAAAGGGGTACGAAGTAAATCTCGCCTCCCCTCCGCTGAACTACGGCGGTCATCCGTATCATCATATGGGGATGCCCGGAACCATCATGGTTCCGCAGGAAGTCGTGGTGGAGACTCTGGTATATACGATGCTCGGGCTATGGAACGACGGCTATCGGAAAATCATAATGCTCAATAATCACGGGCAACTCTGGATGCTCGAGTCGGCCGTTCAGGAGTTCTGCAAGCGGTATCAGCTCCCCGGTATCTATCGGATTATGGATTGGCACCGGGCAGTACGCGAGTTCTTTATTCCGGTGGATCGCGAGGATAGTCTCGATACGACGTTCGTACACGCCGATGAAAGCGAAACCTCGGTCGGATTGCTGCTTTTTCCCGAAATGATCGACATGAAGTACGTGCGTGACGCGGAGGGAGAAAATTTTCTGCCCGGCGGTCACTTCGATACGTCGGTTGATCCATGGCGACGACCCCATAAATGGTCCGAAGGAGAGGGCCACTTTGCGATAGAACGTAAAGGAACACCCGAAGGTGTTGTCGGCAAACCCAGTCTTGCCACCGTCGATAAAGCCAAACGCCCGATAGCGGCAATACTCAAGTATTTGACGCTTGTCGTAGAGGAGATTCTCGAAGCGTATCCGTCAGGAAAACTTCCGCCGATCGACAAGATCACGCTGCGCGATCCCAAGGAGCTCGAACCATTCCTCAAGGAACCCTTCAGCGAAGGATGGAAGAGCGTATTCGAGCTTCCGGCTATGGGACCGTTCACCAAAGCGTAGGAAGGAAGCGTAAGTGATGAAAAAACACGGACCAGCGGGTGGACGCTCGCATCCCTTGAATGTACAGCTGGTACTGCCCGCCGAATTTCTCGATGATCCGGAAATCGATTTGACATACGCTACGCTGGCGGAGCTGGGATTTGCCGGTGTCGAGTTGAATATCGTTGATCCGTGGAAAACCGACTTCGAAGCAGTGGATGAGTTTCTGAGCCGATACAACCTCGAGCTCTTCAATTTCGCATCGGGTCTTACGGCGAAGACCTTTGGTATTTCGCTTGCCGGCGACGATGAATCGCTACGCACGGTTTCAGTGAAGCGGTGCGATGAGCTCCTGCGGCTGTTCGACGGACGGACGTCGGGTATCATATTAGGATTCGCCAAAGGTCCCGCAGTGTCGGATGTACAGGGAGCGAGAGAAAGATTTAAGCGCTCGCTACACGAGCTCGCTCCGACGGCCGTCGAAACGGGCGTGGCACTGGTTGTAGAAGCAACCAATCGATACGAGTCGGCCGTTGCCAATACGCTTGATGATACGGCAATGCTTATTGCGGATCTGCCCGCGACGGCTGCCCGGATGCTTCCCGACACGTTTCATTTGAACATCGAAGAAACGGATCCGTTCTGCGCGCTCGAGCGATATATGGGGAAATTCGATTCGATTCACATTTCCGATAACAATCGTCGATACCCCGGGAAGGGAGCGATCGATTTCTCCCGGATTTTCGAGCACCTCGATAGAATCGGCTTCGCCGGTCCGGTAACAATCGAAGGAAACGTCGAAGAACCACTCTCCGATGAGCTGCGTGCCTCTTCCGATTACCTCTCATCGTGTATCCGACCATCGACAAACCGACAGGCAGAGCCAAAAACCACATCATCGGATCAAAACATGTGGGCGTATAAAAGCCATAGCAGGAGATCATAATGGAAACTATACGGACAGGCGTCATCGGCACCGGGCGGATCGGGAGCTTACATGCTCGAAACCTCGTGGGATCCGTCAAAGGCGCGGAGCTCGTGGCGGTAGCCGATGTCGACACTGAATCGGCAAAAAAGTGCGCCGCCGAGCTCAGCGTAGAAAGCTACGGAGACCACCGAACGCTGCTCGACCGTAGCGATATCGATGCAGTGGTAATCTGCTCGAGCACCGATACACACGCTTCGATCATTATCGATGCCGCACACGCGGGTAAACAGATTTTCTGCGAAAAACCGATCGATTTCGATCTCGCTCGAATCGACGCGGCGCTCGAAGCCGTGACGCGAGCCGGGGTTAAACTGCAAATCGGATTTAATCGGCGTTTTGATCCGAGTTTTCGCAGGGTCCGGGAGCTTATACGCGACGGATCGATCGGTACACTCAATATCGTCAGGATAACGAGCAGAGATCCCGCCCCTCCCCCCATATCCTACATCAAGGTATCGGGCGGACTGTTTCTGGATATGACAATCCACGATTTCGACATGGCCAGGTACCTCGCCGGAAGCGAGCTAAAACAAATTTTCGCACTCGGTGCCGTGCTCGTGGACCCGGAAATCGGAGAGGCGGGAGATATCGACACCGCACTACTATCATTTCAGTACGAAAACGCCGCTCTCGGATCGATTGACAACAGCCGCAAAGCTGCGTTTGGTTACGATCAGCGCATCGAAGCGTTCGGAACCGGAGGAATGGCGGAAGCGCACAACGATTATCCCAACAACACGATCATCAGCGATTCTCACTCGATTCGACGTGATCTGCCACATCATTTCTTTATTGAACGATACACGCAATCGTATATTGACGAGTTGCAGGCGTTCGTCTCCGCGATAGTCGATGATACAGAACCTCTCGTTACCGGGCTCGACGGTCGAGCTCCGGTCGTGATCGGTCAGGCCGCATTGCGATCGATACAGGAAAAAAGGACGGTACTCCTCTCGGAATATGAGTGACATTTGTATCGGAATAGAAATGTCTCCCGCTTCCGATCCCGAAAGCTTCGAGAGAAAACTGAACCGGATAATCGATGACGGCTTCAACGCTTCCGAGATATCGCTCGATGGAGTACCGGTGATCGTCTCCGGTGATCTCAAGTATCAGTGGATCGATTTCCTCAAACCGTATCTCGATGCCTCTCCACTCGTATTCTCCGCACATATCGGAAGAGGAGTCGATCTGCGGAACAGGAGCGATTATGAGCTTCACGAGCGGGCGATGTTAGCTTCAATCGAAGCGTGCTCGCTGCTCGGACTCAATCCCTTGGTAATACACTATGAAAAGCGGTCTGGAGACGAGGACACGGAGCGACAGTTTCGGGAGGGTCACATAAAGGCGGCGGAATACGCGGCAAATCACGGCGTCACGCTCTGTATCGAAAATATCGAGGTCGAGCTCGTTGCGCCGGTGGTGGATTTCGTCGGTCAGATCGCACATCCGAATCTGAAGATGACGTTCGACACCGGTCACGCATGGCTTGCATCCAGATACTTCAAATTTGACTACCTGGAGGCGGTTCGTTCGGCCGCTCCGTATCTCGGGCATATTCATCTGAGCGATAATACCGGGATTTTCGAGGAACTGCGGTTAACAAACCGACCACTCTACGACCAGCTCCCGTCCGGATATCGCCGCACATTCGGTCGAGGAGACATACATTTACCGCCGTTCTGGGGAAATGTACCGTTTAATGATATTTTCGCGAACATCGGTGATTATTCCGGGATTTATATGTGTGAATACAATGCGGATCTGTACCGGCCCTTCAATAAAGAGATACAACAAAACGTCAGAGCTGCAGTCGGCGATTGAGGTTCGTATAACCACATTTGGAGCCGCTATACGGAGTGTCGATTTAT
>CAYLZA010000118.1:0-7226 GCA_964387575.1 uncultured Spirochaetales bacterium
GACGATCGAGATAATCTGACCACTGACAACGTAGTTCTGGATGGCCAACATGCCCATGGAGCCGCCTGCAATCAGGTAGTGGACCTGACCGGTATCGTAGTGCTCCTCTACGTAACCGTTGATAGCGCGCCGCAACCGTTTGCCGTCCCCGGTATCGAAGGGTTCGCCGTTCACATTCGTCAGCTTCAAGGTGATTTTGACGATGTTGTAGCGTGGGTCAACGAACCGCTCGAATGCATCCGGCAGCCCGTCGAAGTTCTCATCTTCGCCACCGAAGGCGTAGACGTAGTCGGTGATGACCGTCGTCTCGGTCGGCAGGCGGCGGTACTCCTCCCGGTCGTTGTGCATGATGTAGTTAAACCGCTCGATCATGTCCACGAAGGATATCGATTTGCCGACACCGGGTTGCGCCGTCGCAAACTCCGCGAGCCCGTCCACCTCCGCCAGAAACGTTGCATCGAGCGCGCCGCCGCGCGTCTTTCCGCCGCTCGCGATAGCTGCCGCCGCACCAGCGTCTGCCGTGTTGCCAAGCGACGTGTTACCGAATGCGTCGGTCGCGAACGGGTCATCGGCGGTCGCCTCATCGGCCGCCGGCGTTGTTATCGACTCAACCGGCGCCTCTGCGTCGTCCGGCGACAGACCCGCCACCCGTCGTGCGACCTCCTGGCGCGCTGAGCCCGGCAGGTTCGGTCGCGTGTCCAGTACAATGGACATGGTGTCAACGCCGTCGAAGTTCTCGCTGAAGTAGTCGGTGAGGAAGCGGATCTGGTGGTCAGGCGCGAAGTAGTCCGTGTTGGTAACATCATTGGAGACAAAGACCGCACCCCCGGCGCTCACCAGTACCAGCACTCCTGCCGCGAGGAGAATGGGGAACGGATGGCGCACCGTCAGTCGGTTCACGGCACGAATGAGCCTGTCGATCGGTCGCGCGTTGAAGGCACGGTTCATCCGCGCCGAAGGAATGCGGATCAGGGCGAGCATGGCCGGAACATAGGTGATGGCTACCACGACGCTTAACAGGACTCCCACGCCGGCGAGGAGACCGAAGGTCTGCAGATGCACCAGACGGTTCGCGACAGTGGAGAGGAGCCCCACCATGGTGGTCAGACCGGCAAGTGAGATCGTCTTGAGGATATGTTTGATGGTCAGGCCGATCTGATTGCGCTTGTGTTTCTCCGTGTACGAGCCGGCCTCCGCATAGTACTGGTTGAGCAGATGGATCGCGTACGAACTACCCAACGCGATCAGAAGCGGGAGCAAGAGGAGGTGGATGAACGCGAGCTTCATCCCGACGTAGCCGATGATGGAAAAGGTCCACAGTACGCTGATGATATTGCCGGTCACCGGGAACAAGACCCCGTAGATCGAGTGGAAGTTTAAGAAATAGATGAGACAGATAACCAGAAGAATGAGCGGGACCTGCCGGGTCAGGTCCTGTATCCCGGAGTTGTCCACCGCACGGGTAAGGACGGCTCCGCCGAACAGGTACAACTCCACGCCCGGCCTCTGGAAACGTTGCACCTCCGAGTCCAGCTGGTTGATGAACTCCGCCGGACGCTCTTCGGTTTCCTCCATGCCGACTGTAATGTTCCACGCCGAAGGCAACCCGTTCTCATTGCGCGCTTTCGAGTAGATGTAGGATTCGAAAACATCGTTCGCCTCGAGTTGTCGGCGTAGCTCGGCCAACTCAGCCTCCGTTGACGGAAGCACCGGCCGGCCATCGGCATCTTTCGGTATCAGATCGAAGGTGGTGATGGTGTCGCCTGCTCCGGAGACATCTTCCAGATTGACGACGGAGTTGACCTCGGTCACCAACGGGATCTCTTCCATCCGTTCGTGGATCGCCTGCACCAGCTCGAGCGCCTCGATGCTGTAGATGTTTGGCATGTCCACGCTGATGAAAACCGAGGAGTCCGGGTCGCCGAAGGTGTCCGCGATGTAGTCCTCTTCAAGGTAGAAGCGGTTGAACGATCCGAGATACCCGTCGTTCGAGTTGTCCTGTTCGATCCCGCCGATTCCACGAAGCGCGTCGATGTCTCGCAGGATCGGGATCCGGTCAAAGCCGATGATCCCCGGCACGGCCGCGATCACCAGCAAAACGACAATCGCAAGCGTGGCCCAAGGGTTACGGGTTGAGGCGGTTATGGCGCGGTTGAGTGTGCTCACAGAGATCTCCGGTTGCTAGAACGAATAGGCTACGCTCAGACTCACCAGCACATCGTGCCCGGTGGCCAAAGCGAAGTCGGTGGTTGCCGCACGCTCGTCACCCACATTGAGGTAGACAGCGGTCAGCTCGGAGGTGAAGCCGTTCAGCAGGTCGGCCCGAATCCTCCCCAATATGGTCAGCTCTCGACCGGCCCAGTCGTAGATCGGGCCGGCGGTGAGGCCGAGCTCCGCGCCGTTCGTGGGCACCAGGATGTCAACGCCCGCGAAGAGCGTGCTGCCGGGGAGCGCGGCCTCATCCAGACTGCCCGGCTGGTCGATCACGAAGAACTCGGATACCTCCGCGAGCAACCGGGTCTTCGGCAGCAGCTCCCAGTCCAGCCTGCCGGAAACGGCAAGCGTGTGGGCGGTGACCACTGCGCGGTCGGTCACGGTGCCAACCGGCGGGGGCAGCTCGTTGTCCACCCTAACCGTCACCCGGTCATTCCAAGTGAACGCCGCCTCCGCATCGACTACGGCGCCCAGCACCTCCACCGACGCAACGCCGGCGGCGGTATTGACCATCGGGCGCACGGTGGTCACCTCCATGCTGAGCGGATCCTCGCCGGCCGCTGCAGCCGTCGCATCAAAGCTTGTCAGCGACGCGCGGACATCCCGGGTGGGGTAGCCACGGTAGCCGGCCACGTAGAACGCCGTCGGGCCCAGAGAGCCACCCAGTCGGCCGGCGAGGTGCACCTCCTCCAGCGACCGCGCGGGCTCAGCCTCGGTGAAGGTAACCGCGAGATCCTCCGGGTACGGCGAATACCCGAACATCGACGCCGCCTCTGCAAGCCTGGACGCGCGGGCAGGCGGGAGCGGTACCACGACCACCTCAGCGCTCACCGGCCCCACGTAGGCGATCAGTCGAGCCCCGGTTACGCCGGACGTCTCCTTCTCGCTCACGAAGCGCATACCGGAGCCTCCCAGGAAGTTGATCACCGGGAACAGGTCGAAGGAAGACCAGGACAGGTCGAAGTGACCAACGGTGAGGTCCGTATACTCCCCCAGCCGTCGCGCGTACAACTCGCGCACCCGTAGCGGCGCGGTGTCCGAATTGCCGGTGGCGTCTGCCGGTGCGGTTGCGGAGACGCGTCCGACGAAGCTCAACAACCCGCGGCTGACGGTCAGATCCAGATATGCGGAGGGGACGGAGCCTACGACGGCCGGCGCTGAGTATTCGCCGTCGGAGTCGTCGGCGTCCTCCTCTGCCTCCTGCCACGCGAAATGGAGCGTCGGCGCGTAGCGTAATTCGCCGGTCAGCTCCACCGCCGTCTCCGGCGGCCCAAGGGTCGACCGAGAGGGCTGTACGACCGGCTCTTCTGAGTCGCCGGACGCGTCGTCCGTGGCGGCGCTGTCGCCCGCGTCCGCCGGCCCGTTGTCCGGCAAGTCCGCAAAGGGATCGCCCAACGCATCAGCCGAAGGCTGGGCGGCGGGGGCATCCGAAGATTGTGCCGCCGCCGGGGAGAGCGCGGCCATGAGCACAACCGCAACCGCGAAGACGCGGCGCATCATAGCGACTCCTTGCGGAACATGCCGGCGGGGAGCGGAGCCGCGTCATCAACGCGAATGTCGGTGAGGTCCATGATGGTGTACTGGTTCCGGCCTTCATTGACGTCGGCGGTGGTGGGATCATCAATGAGGCTGACGCCGATGCGCGTGGCGATCGTGTAGGTCTTTCGCCCCTGGAACCGTTTTATGGCGAGAACACGCCAGGTCTTGTGCGGATTGCCGTTCAGGTCCCACATGTCGATTCGGACTGTCTGCAAGCCATCCCTGGTGATATAGAGGTGGCTGCGCGAGTATCTCGATTCCTCGCCTGCAACCTTGATGCGCTCGACCCGATAGCACGGGTAAACCGTTTCGCCGACCGGGACGCTCGCTTCGCCACGATAGAGGAACGTGTACTCGTCCAGGTCCATCGATTCCATGTCCTCGTAGGTGAGATGCGAGTTCTGTATGTAGCCGTGCTTGTCGCTTCCTGCAATGCGCTTCGGCCCCCCTGAAGAAAGCTTCAGCCACACTTCGTCACCACGGTCGGAGTGCCCGTAGGTAAGAATCTTCATCCGTGAGGGGTAGGTGCTCTCGGAGAGCGTCCAGGTCTCGGTCTCCGAGCGTTTTATCCGCGCCGTAATCGACTGCCGCACAATCGGGTCTTGCGGGTCACCTTTTACAATGGTCATGGTTGTCCGGCTCTGCATGGACTGTGGCGAACGGGATGCCTCATCCGCCGCGGCTATGATTGCCCGCCCCTGTTCGGCAGGAGAGGCGCTCGGATCCACGATCTGTGACCAGCCGTTGATGGCCACGAGCAGAAACACGAGAAACACAGCGCTCAGAATTATGGATCGATTAGGGCTCACGGTAACTCCTTTGACCGAAGACGTCGCACTGGAGAACGCATAAAACTCGTTCGGTTTTAATGTTTCAGATTATCATGCGACCAGGTATTCGTCAATTCCGCTTGTTGGATTTCTCTGCTATAATCGCGTATGCAGCTTGAAACGCGGGAGCGGATCATCAAGACCGCTCGCTCAATATTCTTCGAGTTCGGCATCCGCAAGGTCAAGATCGACGAGATCGCCGCCGAGCTCGGGATCGGCAAGGCAACGATCTACGAGTGCTTTCCCAGCAAGCAGATTCTCGTTCAGTCGGTGGTGGAGCAGAAACGCGCGGAGATGGAGGAGTACTTCGCCCGCCTGCCGGAACGAATCTCAGGTGAGGAAGAGGCGGATGTAATCGACCTCATGAAGGAGCTGATCCACTTTGGTATCCGCTCCCTGGCGGAGATCAAGGAGCCGTTCTTGCGCGACCTGAAGCAGACCGCTTCCGCCTCGTTTCTGGACATGGTCTACTACGACACGATCGACCCCGTCATCGAGCGGATTCTCACCCGTGGTATGGAGGAGGGAGTCATTCGGAAGAACATCAACATCCGGATTCTCTCCGAGATGATCTTGAGCTTCGTGAACACGCTCATTCGCGACCCCGAGTTCTCTTCCAGGATCGAGCTCTCGCGTGCCGAGATTCTGGACAATGTGGTGAAGATCATCATGGGGGGGCTCCTAACTCGGGAGGGACGCAGCCGGGGAGCCGGAAGCGTCATCGACCAATGAATGGATGCTGGGAGAACAGTCTCTTTTTCGTAGTACGGACGGGCTTTTAAAGATCTATTACCGACAAGCTGCATTAAGACGCATTTGGTGCGATCTATTTATATCAAGCATCGAATGCTGCCTCGCTCAATTCAGCAACAGATGTTTCTTTACCTCTTTTTCCCTGATGCTATCGTAACATCCCCACACGGCGTCCTTCCGTGCGAGGTCTCCACCGCACAGGGCCGGGACCACGGACGGGACCGGCGGTACGTCAGAAAAACTGATTGAATAGAGGGATTCCTGCCATCTCGATTGTTTCACTGCACAAAGATGAGACTGTTTTTGGGTGAATGACGTAGTGCCAGTGCCCGTGAAACTCGCAGCGCTCGATTCGGATGGTCTGAAGTGCCCGGTCGGAAACCTTCACGCCCATAACCACATTTGGAGCTTATATAAGAAATAGCCGCGCAGTTGTCATGTCTCCTTTGCGTGCTATGTTTTCCATTTGTAATTGAAGGCCTGACACAGATTACGCAGCATCGAGTTGCACTGCAAAAGGATATGAAAACATGACGATTAAAAGAAAGCTTACAGTAGTAAACAACATTGCCGTTCTGGCGGTTCTGGCAGGCTTTAGTTTCTTTATTTACATCGAAGTGCAAGGCGTTATTCTTCACAATATCGAGAACAACTTGAAGAGCTCAAACGAGCATATCGTCGATCTTATCGAATCGGCATCGGATTCATCTATTAAGGCGCACCTCCGAACTATTGCCGCGAAAGCACATTCACTCATTGAATATTATTATAACCAATATCAGGAAGGCGCACTTTCCGAAGCCGAAGCGTACGATAAGGCACGAAATATCATTTTGAATCCGGATTTCGGGAAAATCGGTGAGACCGGATATCTCGCGGGTGTAGGAACGGACGGTGTGCTTGTCATTCACCCAAAGTCGGAAGGAGTCGATGCAAGCGGATTCGAGTTCATGCAACGCGCCATGAGCATGAAAAACGGCTATCTGGAGTATATGTGGAAGAACAAGGGTGAAGAAAAGGAGCGCGCGAAAGCCGGGTGGCTGTCGTATTTCGAACCGTGGGATTTCATGGTTTGGGCTTCTTCGTACAAAGAAGAGTTTGCTGATCTGATCGAGCCCGGTGATTTCCGCGAGACCATTTTCGAATTCAACCTCGGCGAAAGCGGCTATCCGTACATTATGAATGGCGACGGGAAGCTCATTGTTCATCCGTTTGAAGAAGGTACCAATATTTACGATAGAAAAGATGAAAACGGAGACTATTTCGTTCGCGAAATGTGCGAGCAGAAAAACGGGACAATCACCTACATGTGGAAAAACCGGAACGACGAACACACCAGAGAAAAGGTTGCCCGTTATTCATATATTGCGCCGATGGATTGGATAGTCGTTACTTCGTATTACAAGGACGACATATACGGCACGATGCACCGATTTCAACGATATTTCATCGGATTTGTCGTTGCCGCATTTGTAATTGTGTTTTTCCTGAATTACTGGATAGGTGTGTCGATGCTTCGCCATCTCGGAGAAGACCCCTCGGTCATACAAGGCATTGTGGAGAAAGTCGAGACAGGAGATCTTGCTATCTCAACGAACGGAACACATATGCGGGGTGTATATCTGTCGGTTGCACGTATGGTGGAGGCGCTGAGAAAAAAGGCTGAAACCATCGAGCAAATAGCAAACAAGAACCTGTCTGTAGAAATCGAAAAAGCTTCCGACAGAGATCGTCTTGGAGATTCACTTTTAATTATGAGGGCTTCTCTTAACGATTTGTTGCTCCGGGCAAAAGCCGCAGCGGACATGGTTCATAACGAGGCGTTGCAGCTTTCTGAATCGAGCACTCAAATGTCCGAAGGGGCTGGTCGTCAGGCGAAAAGCCTGGGAG
>CAYLZA010000119.1:0-7223 GCA_964387575.1 uncultured Spirochaetales bacterium
ATCGAGTCTTTTTTTACGCCCCGCCGCCAGAATTGTCTCGATATCCTCGGAATCCCGATCGAACCGAACTTCGAGCTCGACAAGCTCATACGTATCGATAAACGAAAGCGTAAGCAAAAGTGTGTCATGAATCGCCTTGCAGACTGCTTCGTAACCGGCACTTTCAGTCTTGTTAATAACCGGCAACACGGCAACACGGGCTTTGGGAGCTAAGTTCTGAGCCTCTAAAAACGAAACGAAAATAAAGAAGAAGATGCAGCATGATATTAATTTCATGGGACTGTTCACGAAAGCATATATGTTGCTGCGGAAAACTCTCCTACTCACGTATCTCGCCATTTGCGTTCATCCAACAAAACAATCATGACATCATATTACTGTATATGCAAAGGCGGTACCGCACACCCCCTACGAGAGCGATACTCACAAATCTTCATATTGCGGAAGATTGTTGATTAAGACAACTCGATGTTTTTGAAATCCCGCATTCGTTCTCGATATGCACCTTGCGATATCGGCCCGTCTATCAATGGATCGCCGGTATCGATCATCCATTGTCTGAGACGGGTTATCAACCGGTTACGAGTCGACTCGTAGTCGGGATCGTCGGCGAGATTCTCTTGTTCACACGAATCGTTCTGTAAATCATACAACTCGTACGGAGGATGGTACTGAACACCGTACGGTAGGTTCAACGCTTTCGAAACCTCGACATACCCTTTCGCATTATTCAGATAATCTGGGGACGTCTCCTGCCACGGCGCAAACTCGAAATTTGCAATGAGTTTCCATCTGTCCGTTCGAATCGCGCGCATAGGATAGTAGTATGTATGGTAGGTCTTTTCCGCAAATATCTCGTTTCGCGCACCACAATCATCGGCATCTTCGCTTCTCAGTAGCTCCGCAAAGCTCGTACCGTGTAACCCGGGCGGGCTGTGTTGCTCGAGCCGGAGGAGATCGAGCAACGTCGGCATTATATCGATATTGCTCACCATGTGCTCTTTAACTCCTCCGTACCGGAGACCCGGAATAGAGAACATGAGCGAAACCTCTATGCCCGGATCATAAAGCGTCATCTTCGCACGAGGGAACGGGATTCCATGATCAGCGGTAAATACAACGATCGTTTCGTCGTCGAGTCCGGCATCTCGGATCGAATCAACGATTTTTCCGAACGCGCGATCGGCAGATGATATCGACGCCTCCATATCGGCAAGATCCTCACGAATCTCAGGGATATCCGGCAGATAGCCGGGTACATTGATGCGATCATGAGGGAGTGGCGCAACGTCGTCGTGCGGAAACGGGCGATGCGGCTCGAAAAACCCGATTTGCGCAAAAAACGGGCGACGATTCGCAGTCGGTCGGTGTTGTATAAACGACTCGAACATATCCGCGAGCTCAGCGCAGCTGCCGTGCGGAGAAATATGTTGATACCCGCACCGCTCTGAGCTCCGCGCCTCGTGCTGTATACCGAACAGGTGCGTGTCGTATCCGGCTTCACCGAGAATCTGCGCGAGATGCTTCTCCTCCGGGTGGAGATCGTTGGCGAATCCTGAATGAACGAGCCCCACCACACCGTTCGCGTGAGGATAGCGTCCGGTCCACAAACCGGCCCGCGAAGGGCTGCATTGCGGTGCGGTACAATAGCAGCCGTCGAACCGTATTCCCGTTGCGGTAAAGCTATCGATATTCGGCGATCTCACATCATCGTATCCGTAGCATCCGAGGCGTTTGCCGAGATCGTGGCAGATAACTACGACGAGATTTAATGGTTTCATACCGGCCACTTCGCTCCGGTAACCGGGTCCAGAGCGGGTGCCGGTACATCGGCGATATTTTCATCCGCTTCGGGACGTTCCCCCGGGTCGCCATAGTTCATATCCGGGCTCTGCCCCTTCGGATACGCACCGACAAGTGTAAAATCCGAGGAGGAGTCGATGAGCTTGTGCGATACTCCTGCCGGAATCATGACGACGTTCCCCTGAGCAACATCAACATGAGGACCTTCCGGACCACCGAACTGTACGATCGCATTCCCCAAAAAAACGCCCAACACCTCGTGGGCCGTACTGTGATAGTGATGATACGGGTACACGCCGTTTCTCCATCGTGGGGGCCACCCGTTTTTCGAGAATAATTCCTCCAGAACGCGTGCGAGCGATTCCGCGGATTCTGAAGCATCAGCCGACGCCGATTTTTCCATTCCGGTCGAACCGGAACTACGATATTTGAGACTCTTGTAGAATACGAGCGGTATTGCGGCGTTGTTCGGAAATGTTCCGTCATCATCGATCTGGATCTTTTCTGTTGAATAATCACCAATTGACATATCAAAAGAATAACCGAGCAGCGCAACGGCGTAAATACGCCACGGCTTGCGTGTGGCGCCATGCTCCGCTACGCTATGGGGAGTAGGCTGAAGATTATGGAAAACGTAAACGCTATAAAGCATCGACTGTTATGCTGCATCGTCGCACTGATCCTCCTGACGGGAGCCGCAGGTATATGCAGCGGTCAAACATCGGAGACTGAGATTCGCTTACCGGAACCCGAAGTTTCGGGGGGAATGGCGCTTACCGAATCGATTTACACGCGTCGTTCGGTGCGCAGCTTTGCGAGCACACCGCTCACGCAAAACCAGCTCAGCCAGGTTCTGTGGGCCGGAAACGGTACCGAAGTCGATGCGATATCCGGGCCGACGAGAACGGCGCCTTCCGCCGGTGCCCGATATCCGGTCGAGCTCTACGTCGTCACCGGCGCGGTTGACGGAATCGATCCAGGTGTCTACTCGTATTCACCTAAGCCAAACACTCTTCAGCTCGTTCGGCACGGAGATTTCCGTACCGATCTCGCCCGCGCGGCGGTGCTGCAGCGGTTCATCGCAAGAGCTCCCGCGATTCTTGTCGTCGGTGTGGTGTACAGGAGAACCACGGTTGTTTACGGCGAACGGGGGCGCGAACGGTACGCAAGAATGGATGCCGGGCACAGCGCGCAGAACATCATCCTGCAGGCCACCGCACTCGATCTCGGGTCGGTGACCGTCGGGGCATTCAGCGACGAACGGATTGTCGAAATACTCCGCATGGACAAATCTGATCCGCTATACATAATACCGATTGGTCAACCGGCTCGGTAGTATCGTCCGAGGCCGGGGACCGGGGCGGCAGTCGCAGCGGCTGCGGTACTTCGACGGCTGAGCATAATTTGATATGCTGCCCTTCATGAATCGACAACCAAACATCATCTTGATCAACTGCGATGACCTCGGCTGGGGAGATCCCGGTTGTTACGGGCATCCGCGAAATGCTACACCCTACATCGACAAAATGGCGTCGGAAGGAATCCGGTTTACCGATTTCTATATGGCCTCGCCGGTTTGCTCTCCTTCGCGAGGTGCCATGTTGACCGGATGTTATCCCGCGCGGATAGGATTCGATACATTCGAGGGAAAGCTGGTTCTGTTTCCGGGCCAGAAAGTCGGGCTCAGCTCGGAAGAAACGACGATCGCCGAAATCCTCAAAGAATGCGGTTATGCCACCAAAATCATCGGTAAATGGCACTGCGGCGATCAACCGGAGTTCCTCCCGACGAATCACGGGTTCGACGAATACTATGGGATTCCGTACAGTAACGATATGGGGCGTCAAATCGGGGGCGAAAACAAATGGCCTCCGCTTCCGCTCTTACGGGATCAGGAGGTGATCGAAGCGCAGCCCGATCAGGCTTCGGTCACGCAACGCTATACAGAAGAGGCAGTACGATATTTACGGGACAATCGCGACCGGCCGTTCTTTCTCTACCTTGCTCACATGCATGTACATCTGCCGCACATCGTCTCGGAACGGTTTATAAAGGACAGCGAAAACGGACGTTACGGCGCCGCAGTGGCGGCGATTGACTGGTCGACCGGTGTAATCATGGCTGAGCTTGAAAAGCTCGGGATAGACGAAAATACATTGATGGTCTTCACCTCCGACAACGGCAGTCGGGATGACTTCGGTGAATCGAACGGACCATTGAGAGGTCGTAAGGGAACCACATGGGAAGGCGGGCAGCGGGTTCCGTGCATCGCTCGTTGGCCGGGAACGATTACTCCAGGTTTCACGTGTGATGAGATCGCAACGGCGATGGATTTTCTTCCCACATTTGCAGGCCTTGCCGGGGCCGCTGCGCCGCACGATCAAACTATCGACGGAAAGGATATTCGCCCGCTGCTCCACGGCGTCGAGGGGGTCGAATCAAAATACGAGGCGTTTTTCTACTATAGAGGAAGCGATCTGGAGGCGGTGAGATCCGGCGAATGGAAGCTTCACGTGCTCAAAAACGGCGAAGAGACACTCGAGCTCTACAATCTAAGGGAAGATATCGGAGAAACCGATAATCGCGCCTCTGAGCGGGCGGGAATCGTAGAAGAGCTCAAAAGCAAGCTCAACGAGTGTAGAGACGAATTAGGCGATACCGCGACCGGAACCATCGGCGGGAATCGAAGACCGATCGGCGAAGTCGAAAACCCGGTAATGCTCACGCAGTACGATCCGGATTATCCGTACTTTATCGCCGAATACGATCTTCCGGAGCGGGGCTGACGATCGGGTACGCCGTTGCGACATTCATCTCAAAGTAAAGACCCGTTCGGCCACTGAGTAATCGGTACCGGTCTGTGCTGTGCCTTCAGCCGGTATATCAGGCACATTCGAGGCTCGCCGAGACAATATTGTTCTTTGAGTACTTCCGTATTTCCGGTCGGTTTGGAAATATTGTAAAAATGACACGATTGATGAAACGGGCAAATCGCCGTGCTTGTCGTCATCGATCTTTCTTCTCCGAATACTGTGTTATACATATCACTCCTATATACGTCGTACTGCTGTATTGGTTGCACAGGATTTGAAATTTCGTCGTTTGTGCTATAGTTTCCCGACTGTGGTGCAAAACTCCGAGCAAGACGAACAAGATCTGAAAGCCGTCACTGAAACGCTACGCGGAAATACCGACGCATTCCGGTCGATCGTCGAAAGCTATCAACCGCTTATCCATCATCTCGCCGAGAAATATCTTCGCGACGAGGATCAGATGAACGATGCGGTACAGGAGATTTTTCTCAAAGCGTATCGTTCGCTCTCGAAATTCGATCAGTCGCGCAGGTTTCTGCCGTGGCTCTACAGTATCGCGCTCAACTATCTCAAAACGATGTACCGTCGTACGAGGAAGCGAAACAAAACCGAGCTCTCGTACGAGCTGCCGATTGAGGACGGCCGTGATGATCCTGAAAGCCGGTCAATTCAGCGAGAAACAGAACATGCGATAAGAAAAGCGGTTGATGGGCTTCCGGAATCGCTTCGAGAAGTGGTAGTTTTATATTATCTGGAAGGATTGAGCGTTGAAGAAGTGCAGGAAGTGCTGAAGCTGGGAAGGGAGAATATAAAATCCCGTCTCCACCGAGCCCGAAAAAAATTGAGGACAATTTTGGAGCCCGATGCAACCGGGTAGCAGTACGGCGCGTATATGATATGACGGTGAAAAAAGAAAACGAGCAAATTCAGAGAATAATCGACTCATGGGAACGGGGAGAGCCGCTGACGCCGGACGATGCAGCCGTAATCAATCGCGAGTTGACCCGAGAGGATCTCAGCCCGGAGACAAAAACGCTGCTTTCGTTCATACGCCGAGACACGGGATACGCAGAACCTATTGATATCGCCGGCGAAGCGAGCACGGTAACCGGCGAAGCCGCTGATCAGAACGCCGTAAACGACATTATGGACAGAATCGAGCGTGATGATGTCGACCGGTTCAGACCGGATAGAGTTAATCGAATCTCACGAATCGGTTTTTCAATCGGAGCTGCCGCGGCAGGAATTGCGATGCTGATCGGAGCTGTGGCGTTGCTGCTCAGAGTTACCGGTGTCGGCGGACCGGTTCCGGCGAGCGTGGCGGAGATTTCGTGGGCGGAATCCGTATCAGATTCTACCGATGCCGGACGATCCGCAGAATCGTCGGACGGCATGCAGCCCGTAGCGTCTCCCGGCATTGTCGGACGAGAGGGCGATTCACCCGAAGACGTGACGCTCATAGTCCGGTTTGAGCTCGTAGCTCCCGAAGCACGTTCGGTTTCGCTCGTGGGAGATTTCAACGACTGGGATCCGGAGCGAAATCCACTTATGGATCCAAACAAAGACGGAGTTTGGGAAGTAAAAATCCGTGTACAACAGGACGAGGTCTACACATATAATTTCCTCGTAAACGGAGAAGAATGGATTCCTGATCCGAATGCAGTAAAGCATATTCGCGATTCGTTCGGCGGACGAAAATCGGTCCTGAGCTTGTGAGGCGACGACGATGAAAAGACACAACGCGCTGCTGTTAGCCCTGATACTATTATTCACATTGATGATACCGATGAGCGTGTCCGCCCGCGGTCGGACCGAGCTTTCCGATGATCGAGGGCCGTCGATTCGTTTATCGGAATCGGCCTCTGAAGCCGCATCAACCGAATGGGTGGAGGAGTTTGCAAAAACGCTTACAGGTGAATCCGGGGACTCGACGATACCCACCGAAGTACTCGAAATGGCGGTGTCACGACTGCCTGACGATATAGCCTCGTTATCGCCGGAGACCGCGGCGGCGCTTGTTAAAAACGAGGCGGTAATTCTCGATCGTGAAATCAGACGAGGCGTCTCCTCGAACAGAGCCGCGATCGAGTCGTCACGGAGGATACGCGTCTCAGTCGCCGAAGAGAAACGAAAACAATCCGAAGGCGAACGACCGGCTGATGGCGGACCGGCGTTTTCCGAATCTCCCGATCGTGGCGGCTTGCCCGGTCCTCCTCCGGATGTTGGTCCTCCCGGTGCGGCCGATGGCGGTCGGGCTTTGGAGCGAATCCGCGAACGTACCGCACCGGTACAATCACCGGGAGGCCCGCCCGACCGTGATGATCTGCCCCATGATAAGGGACCGCCCGACCGCGAGGACGATGAGAATCTCGGTGGTGATCCGCCGTCAAACGATGGCCCTCCTTCTAATGACGATACATCACCCGATTCGGGTGATACCCCAGTTGACCATCCCACCGATAATCCGGAATCATAGTGCATATGAAGCGCTCCGTTTCCATGATCGTGCTCTGTGCTGCTCTGTTTACGGGCACGTTCGGTCCGGATACGGGCGTGTATGCGCAGGATGCCGATAACGGCACGTTAAAGCACTGGTTTGTATCGGCC